>NZ_JBYSXD010000036.1:0-47921 GCF_058781865.1 Arthrobacter sp. FW306-1B-F12A | reverse complement strand
GTCCCACCCCGACCCCCACGCCGTCGCCTAGCGACACCAAGGGCGGCGGCGGCCTGGGCGGACTAGGCGGCTAGCGCTGGATCAGCGGGCTCAGGGTGGCAGCACGGGCGGCCGCCCCGGACATTCCGAGTGATTCAAGCCAGTTGCCCAGCATGAGGTAGCCGCCTTCGGTGAGCACCGATTCCGGGTGGAACTGCACCCCGCACAACGGCGCCGAACGATGCTGCAGGCCCATGACAACCCCGCTGGCGGTTTCGGCCGTGATTTCCAGGACGTCGGGGATGCTTTCCCGGACAGCCGCGAGGGAGTGGTACCGGGTGGCCGTCACCGGCGAGGGCAGACCGGCGAAAACGCTCTTGCCGTCGTGCTGCACAGGTGAGGTCTTGCCGTGCATCAGCTCCGGGGCATGAGTGACAGTCCCGCCGTAGGCCTCGGCCAGCGCCTGGTGCCCAAGGCAGACCCCGAACATCGGCTTGTTGTTGTCTCCGCACCATTTGATCAATTCAATGCAGACGCCGGCTTCGGCGGGAGTCCCGGGGCCGGGGGAGATCAGCACGCCGTCGCGCGCGTCCGCCAGCTCGATCGCTTCGGCGAGAGTGACGTCGTCGTTCCGGACCACTGTGGTTTCCGCGCCGAGCTCCTGCAGGTAGCCGACCAGGGTGTAGACGAAGCTGTCGTAGTTGTCCACGACGAGGATTTTTGTTGTGCTCATGGCTGCTGTGCTGAACCAATCGTTGAGTCGGTGAAGGTAGTGAATTGTGACATCCAGGGGAAGAGGAACTGGACCATTAGGACAAGCGCGCATGCCACGAGTGCCGCTGATGTCAGGATACGCACCCAGAGGGGTCCCGGGAGGTGGCGGAAGATCCATCCGTACATGGCTTAGCCCTTTCCGGCCGTCTGGGCGACTTGCTTGGCGATGTCCTGCGGCGGCCCGGCTGATGCCGGCTGCCAGCTTTCCAACAAGGAGTAGGCGATGATGCGTTCTTGCGCACCGAAGCGCGGATTGCAGCTCGTCATGGTCAGGTAGCTTTCGGTGGGCGTCGCACCTGGTTGTGCGGGGACCGGCAGAAGGACGTCCGTCCGCGAGGGCAGCACGATCTGGTTGTTGCGGAAGACATACGTGTAATAGCCGTCTTTGGTCTGCACGTAGATTTTGTCGCCCGGAACCAGGAGGTGGATGTTGTCCAGCACTGCGCCGTGGGTCTGGCGGTGGCCGGCGACGGCGAAGTTGCCAGGGGCTCCGGGCATGCTCGTGGTTCCGTAGTGGCCGAGGCCCAGCGTATCCAGGATGTCGGAACCGGTGCCCTCGATGATGGGCCGCGAATAATCCGCGCCGAATCGAGGGATGTACATGATGCCGATCATGCCGCCGTGTTCGGGAGCCTCGGCAACCACGGGCTTCCCGTAGTCGGGCCGTGCAGCAGGGTTGGCAGGGACAACGGGTGCCACCGGTCCCGCGAAACTCTTGGCAAAACCCTGGACGGCCTGGCTTTGCTTGGCATCGGCTTCGACGTTGGTCCACCACAGTTCCCACGCCACAAAGAGCAGCAGGATAAGTCCGGCGGTGACGAGCAACTCGCCCACGACCTGGACGATCTTGCGCACGACGTCCCCCGTGCTTGGCCGTCCCTTGCGCCTCGCCGGGCGCGGCTTGTGTCCCGCGGGGCCGGAACCCTCCGCGCCGGTTCCTGTGCCGTCGTCCGGCACGGCAGCGGCTTGCTGCGTCTGCTGCTGCGCCACTGGATCTCCTCTTTGCAGGCGCGGATGCCCGACGACGAGCAGCCCCCGAAATCCGGCTAGACTTGACTGCTAGAACGAACCCCGGAATTGCCGCGTGCGCGTTGACCGCTGGAATTTTCCTTCCTGCAGGATATCAAGCCGGCGCGCGGCCTTTCATTCAGCCGGCCAAGGAGGAACCGTGCCCGAGTCCAAGCCCCGCAAGAGGGCCGCCCGCCCCACCGAAGCGGCCACCACGCAGCAGTACAAACCGAACCCCATCTGGTACAAGCCAGTCATGTTCGGTCTCATGATCATCGGCCTGCTGTGGATCATCACGTTCTACATCACCAGCGGCCAGCTTCCCGTACCTGCATGGGCGTCCTGGAACATCGTGGCGGGCTTCGGCATCGCGATCGTCGGCTTCCTCATGACCACGCGCTGGCGCTCCTGAGCGGCGACCTCACATTTCGGCCGCCTGCAGCGTCTACCAGACATGACCACCAGGCACACAACCATTGATTCCCTGCTGGGCCGGCTCACGCTGACTGCCCAGGACGATCTGCTGACCGGCATTTTCTTCGAGGGTCATTGGCATAAGCCGCCATCGGAGTTCTTCGGTGAGGCCGTCCCGGCTGAGGATCCCTTGTTCCAGCAAACCGCTCTTGAACTGGGCGAGTACCTGGCTGGCGAGCGGACCGTGTTCGATGTCCCGTTCAAGGCTTCAGGGAATCCTTTCCAGGAGCGGGTCTGGGCAAGACTCGAAGAAATTCCGTACGGGGAAACCGTCAGCTACGGGGAATTGGCCACTGAACTGGGCGATCGCAACCTTTCCCAGGCCGTCGGCTCGGCAGTCGGCCGCAATCCGCTGAGCATCATCATCCCGTGCCATCGGGTTGTGGGGCGCGACGGGAAGCTCACCGGTTACGCCGGCGGCCTCGACAACAAACGGTTCCTCCTGGAACTCGAAGAACCAGCGGCGGCAAAGGAAAGCAAGCTCTTCTAATGGAGCCCAAGAAGCCGTTCGAGCTGGTGGTCCGCGAGCACGGACCCACGGTCCTGCGCGTGTGCCGCGCGGTCCTCGGCGACCATGACGCGGAAGACGGCTGGTCCGAGACTTTCCTCTCCGCCTTGAAGGCCTACCCCGAACTGCCGGCGGGTGCCAACGTCCAGGCCTGGCTCGTCACCATCGCCCACCGCAAGTCCATCGACATCGTCCGCTCCAGGAACCGCCGGCCGGTTCCCGTGGACGAACTGCCTGTGCGACCGTCCGGACTCGGCATCCCCGGCGACGGCCACCGGGAGGTGCTCGACGCCGTCGGGCAGCTTCCGCCGAAACAGCGCCAAGCTGTGGCGTACCACTACCTCGCCGGGCTCCCGTACAAAGAAGTCGCCGGGCTCCTCGGCGGAACTCCCGACGCCGCGCGCCGCGCGGGAGCCGACGGCGTCAAGGCGTTGCGCACCATTCTCCTCGACAGCTCCTTGAGCTACGTGAAAGAAGAAACCCCATGACCATCCACCACGATGACGCGGACGTCTCCGAGCTCCTCGCACCCCTCGAATCCGCGGAACCAGCCGTCATGCAGCGCCTCCACGACCGCCTCGCAGCGGCCGCGGCGGAGCAGCACACGCTCGATATTGCCTACCGCACAGTGGATTCCCCGATCGGCAAACTGCTCCTCGCGGCCACGGAACGCGGCATGGTGCGCGTGGCGTTCGAAGTGGAAGGCCACGACGCCGTACTGCAGCTCCTCGCGGAAAAGCTCAGTCCGCGGATCCTTTTCTCGGCGAGCCGCCTGGATACGGCTGCCCGCGAACTGGACGAGTATTTTGCCGGGACCCGGCACCAGTTCGACGTCCCCTTGGATTTCAGCCTTTCGCGCGGGTTCCGGCTCAGCGTCCTTGAACATTTGCCGCAGATCGCCTACGGCCACACGGAAAGCTACGCGCAAGTGGCCTTGGCGGCCGGGAGCCCGCGAGCCGTGCGCGCCGTCGGCACCGCTTGCGCCACCAACCCGCTGCCGGTGATTGTGCCTTGCCACCGGGTGGTGAAATCCGATGGATCGTTCGGCAACTACCTCGGCGGCACGGAAGCCAAGCGCGCCTTGTTGGCTCTTGAGGCAGCATGAGTTCCGGGTGGACGGAACCGCTGTTTCCCCTTGAGTTGCCGGACGCGCCCGACGCCGGTCCCCGGGTAATCGCGCCCGGCGCGGTGCACGTTCCGGGCTGGCTGAGCCTTGAGCAGCAGCGGTGGATAGTGGCCCGCTTCGAAGAGTGGACGCGGGGTCCCGTCCCCTTGCGTGCCGCCGTCCTTCCCGGCGGCCACCCGATGTCCGTACGGACAGTCTGCCTCGGCTGGCACTGGCAGCCCTATCGATACACACGCGAGGCCTTTGACGTCAACGGGCGTCGGGTCCTCGACTTTCCTGACTGGATGGTGCGCCTGGGCCGCAAAGCAATGTTGGAGGCGTACGGCGACGCCGCCGAAGCCGCCAGGTATACGCCGGACACCGCGCTGGTGAATTTCTACGACGAGACCGCCAAGATGGGGATGCACCAGGACAAGGACGAAAAGTCCCGGGCCCCCGTGGTGTCCCTCAGCATGGGAGACAGTTGCCTCTTCCGCTTCGGAAACACGGAGACGCGCGCCAAGCCGTATACCGACGTCGGGCTCTCCTCAGGAGACCTCTTCGTGTTCGGAGGCGCTTCCCGTTTTGCGTACCACGGAGTCACCAAAGTCCTCCCCGGAACGGCTCCTGAAGGTTGCGGGCTGCCGAGGGGGCGGATCAACATCACCATGCGCGTCACGGGAATGTCGTAGGACCGGGGCACAATGGCAACAACAGCTTCTGCCCGGCTTCCTGTGGAGGAACAGCTATGAACCCGCCCGAGAACGGCACCATCATTGGCGACGACGGCCTTGCGCGTCCGCCGTGGGCATCCGTTGACCCGCTCATGCGGGAGTACTACGACCACGAGTGGGGCATGCCTGTAAGGGACGAACGGGGCTTGTATGAGCGCATCAGCCTCGAGGGCTTCCAGGCGGGCCTGTCCTGGTCCACCATTTTGCGCAAGCGGGAGGCATTCCGGTCCGCTTTCCTGTACTTCCACCCTGAAAGCGTCGCGGCTTTCACGGAGGCGGACGTGGAGCGGTTGATGCAGGATTCGGGAATCGTCCGCAACCGCCTCAAGATCCGTGCGGCCATCACCAACGCCAAGGCGACGATCGCCTTGCGGAGCGAGGGCGGGTTGGTGGACTTCGTGTGGTCGTTCCAACCGGAGTCGACGCCGGAACCGCGCACCTTTGCCGACGTCGCTACCCAATCGCCGGAATCGATTGCCCTGTCCAAGGCGCTGCGGAAGAAGGGCTTCGCGTTCGTGGGCCCCACCACCATGTACGCGCTGATGGAGGCGATCGGGATGATCGATACCCACCTTCTGGACAGCCATCGTCGGGGCAGCTCGGGAGTTTGGCTCTGACACCCACCCCCTTTCCACAGAAGTGCGTAACTTTATCCACAGCTGTGGACAATTCATGTGGACATCCATGTACATGAAGCCGGGATCCCCGACATTCAGGCGATAGCCGAGCACCCATGCCTTGGTCCCGTGGTTTTACCCAGTGTGTACAAGGCTGTGGATAGTGTCCGCGGGTTCACGGAGAGTTCACTCCCGAGGTATTGAGAACTTCATTCTGGCCCCGCTCATCACGGACCCATCAGCTTCCGGTTCGCTATCCCGGGTCCGCGATATCGGTTTAGTCGGGATGTGTGAAAGAATCTGCGTATGAATGCAGATAAGAGTGCTTGCTCGCTGGGGGTCGATAGCCAATACGTTGAATTGGCTGTGGAAGTATTCGCGATGCTGGCTGACGCCACGAGGGTCCGGATCGTCCTGGCGCTCCGGAACGGCGAAATGGCCGTCGGAGCTCTGGCGGAACTCCTAGGGAAGTCTCCGGCCGCAGTGTCGCAGCACCTTGCCAAAATGCGCTTGGCGAGAATGGTTTCCACGCGACAGGACGGAACCAGGGTCATGTACCGCCTCGAGAACGAGCATGCACGCCAGCTCGTCGCGGATGCAATATTCCAGGCGGAGCACGCCTTGGGCGGTACCCCGGCACACCACCGCGCAGAACAGGAATCGGCATGAGCGGTCACCCGCAAATTGGTCATCACGAGCACCACGTGCACGACCACGACCACGACCACGACCACGACCACGACCACGACGGACACTCCCATACGCACCACAAGGGTCTCAAGGGGTGGCTGTATGAGCTCTTTGTCCCGCACACCCACGATTCCGCCGATTCAATCGATGATGCCCTCGAGTCGAGTACGCAGGGCGTCCGGGCACTGAAGATCAGCCTTTTCATACTCCTGGGCACCACGGTCCTGCAGTTTCTTGTGGTCCTCATCAGCGGCTCCGTCGCATTGCTGGCCGACACAATCCACAACTTCTCGGACGCGCTCACCGCAGTGCCATTGTGGATCGCGTTCATACTGGGACGTCGTGCGGCAACCCGTCGCTACACCTATGGATACGGGCGGGCGGAGGATCTTGCCGGGCTGTTCATTGTCGGCGTCGTAGCGCTTTCAGCAGTGGTCGCCGCATGGCAATCCATCGATCGCCTTTTCCATCCCCAACCCCTGCACAATCTGTGGTGGGTTCTTGCGGCCGGAATCATAGGCTTTGCGGGCAATGAAATTGTGGCCGTCTACAGGATCAGGGTCGGCCGGCAGATCGGGTCAGCTGCGCTGGTTGCCGACGGCGTGCATGCGCGCATTGACGGATTCACCTCCCTCGCAGTGGTGCTTGGAGCAGGCGGCGTTCTGCTCGGTTTCCCTCTGGCGGACCCGATTGTCGGCCTGCTGATTTCGGCCGCCATCATCGTCCTGCTTTGGGGAACGGTTCGCAGCATCGGACGACGCCTGATGGACGGCATAGAACCCGAGGTGCTGGACAGCGCCCAGGCGGCGTTGGAAATGACACCCGGTGTATTCTCGGTGCCAAAACTGCAACTGCGTTGGGTCGGCCATCGCCTGCAGGGCGCCACGACAATCGTCGTCGCCGACGCGCCGCTGTCAGCGATTGAAGAAACTGTCGGCGAGGCCAGGCACCGGCTTGAACACGCGCTCCCCAAGCTCGACGACATGGTGATACAGGCCGTTACGGACGCTTGCCGCTGATCGACCGGATCCAGTTCCCAACCGCTCCCCAGCCGCTGCGGTTATGATGGCCCACTGAACCTTATGTTGAGCCACTGACCCGATCTTGAGCCAACGAACCGGACCCGCCGGCCGCCCGAGATCCACGAAAGAAGATGCCCATGAGCCAGCAAGCGATTCTGGCGAAGCCTCGCCGAAACGTGGAGATGGTGCTGCTGGTGTTGGCACTTGGCGTCGGCATTGGGGCCCTTGCAATGACCAGTGTCGACAAGAAGGAAGCCCTCGACGTTGGATTCTGGCTTCAGGCCGGTACCTTGACGGCGCTGGCGGGGATCTTCCACGTCGTCCTGCGGTTCAAGGCAAGGTATGCGGATCCCGTGATCCTCCCGATTGTGGTGGCTTTGAACGGCCTCGGCATCGCCATGATCCGACGCTTGGATGCCTCAAACGGTACGACTGCCGGGGCTAATCAGCTCACATGGACGATCGTTTCGGTCCTGGTCGCGGCCGCCGTTTTGTGGCTATTGAAGGACCACCGGCTTTTGCGCCGTTACACCTTCATTGCACTTGCGGTCAGCGCCGCCCTCCTTATCCTTCCCCTCGTGCCCGGCATTTCGGCCGGCGACATCAACGGCGCGAATGTCTGGATACGCCTCGGTTCACTGCAGTTCCAGCCCGGCGAGATCGTGAAGATTACGCTGGCCGTCTTCTTCGCGGGCTACTTGTCCTCCAACCGGGACTTGATCCTGCTGGCCGGCAGGAAATTCGGGCGCCTGCAGTTCCCCAGGATCAAGGACACCGGGCCCATGATCACCGCGTGGGCCGCGAGCGTGGGCGTACTGGTTTTCCAGCACGACCTCGGCATGTCCATACTGCTGTTCGGCCTATTTATCGTGATGATCTACGTTGCCACAAGCCGGGCCAGCTGGCTGGTCCTCGGCGTCGTGCTCATGCTTTTGGGCGGATACGCCGCGGCAAAGATTTTTTCCCATGTCGGCTTGCGCATTGACGCGTGGATCAACGCTTTCGACCCCCAGGTCTTCACCCGATTCCCCGGAGGCAGCGCCCAGATTGTCCAGGGCCTCTTCGGGATGGCCGACGGCGGCCTGATCGGCAAGGGCCTCGGGCTCGGGAGCCCTGACCTGGTGCCTTTCGCGAACAGCGACATGATCATCGCTTCCCTTGGTGAAGAACTCGGCCTGATCGGGCTGTTCGCTATCGTTCTCCTCTATTTGCTCCTTTTCACGAGAGGGTTCCGGGCCGCCCTGGGCATCCGGGATGCTTTCGGGAAGCTCCTTGCCTGCGGGCTGGCCTTCTCCATGGCTCTTCAGTGCTTCATCATTATCGGCGGCGTCACCCGCCTTATCCCCCTCACGGGGCTCACGACGCCGTTCCTCTCCGCTGGCGGGTCCTCCCTCCTCGCCAACTGGATCATCGTCGCCCTGCTGTTGCGGATCAGCGACGCTGCGCGTAGGCCCCAAACAGTTGCGTCCCAGACCGAACACGTTCCGGTCTGACACCCTTACGGACACCGGTCAGCTACCACGTGGCGAGCCGCCCAGCTAGTCCCACCGCCACCCTCGCCTCGCAAGGCCCCGCGGCCAGGGAACCCTCCCGGCGTGGGCCCTCGCAGTTGTTGTCGTTTTGGAGCCTCATAACGACAACAACTGCGAGCTAGTTGGGTTAGCCGCGCGCCGGCACCTTAAGTCGAAGTTACGCACTTAACAACAGGCAGCTACCCACAAGTTATCCACAGTTGGGGAAAAACCGTGCCTGCATAGTGGAAAACTCCCGGAACGGCGGGCCTCAAGGGGCAGCAAAGACAACGAACTACAGCGATGTGAGTTATTAACAATGTTGATAACTCTGTTGATACCGCGCTCTTTTGGCTGCGAACACTGAGGTTGTCCACACACCACCGGATAACCCACTTCTTATCCACATACCCACAGGCGTGTGGGCAAAAGTTATCCACAGGTGTGGACGTTAATCGCCGGAGAAAAGCGCAGCCCCTGCCATCTCGCCCTACAGTGTCCATTCACCATCGAACTACAAGCTTGTAAGTTACGCACACTGTGGATAAGGCCTGTGGAAAACATATCCAAAAGTATTGACGGACCTGAAAGCTCAGTTCTAAGCTGGCGTTATTCAATGAACTAGTTGATAAACCATCTGCTTGAGTACGGCGGAGGACCCCGAAATCCGCGATCCTCAGGCCCGACCCACCAGGGGAGAAGCATGCCGGGCACGATTGCTGCAGCGGTGCTGGACCCGGAAGACCAGCTCAACAGGGCGTTCATGGCCCTCGCCGATCCTGTCCGCCGCAAGATACTCGCGCGGTTGGCCTTGGGCGATGCCACCGTCAACGAGATCGCCCAGCCCTTCACCGTCACCCTCCAAGCCATCTCCAAGCACCTTCAAGTGCTCGAGGGCGCGGGCCTCATCACAAGGAGCAGGGAAGCGCAGCGCCGTCCCTGCCATTTGAACATCACAGCGCTGGGTCCCTTGGCTGAGTGGATCGAGAACTACCGTCTTCAGGCCGAGGAACGTTTCGCCCGGCTGGACCAACTATTGGCCAGCACAACCGACAAAGACAGTCCCGAAAAGGAGAAGAACAATGAGCACCAACACAACAACCATTGACGTCGCCGCGGGCACGCCGTTCATCGATACGAGCCGCGACTTCGACGCCGCACCCTCGCGCGTGTTCCAGGCTTTCACGGACCCCGAACTCGTCGTCAAATGGCTGGGTCCGCGTCGCCTGGAAATGCGCCTGGAGTCATACGACGCGCGCACGGGCGGCAGCTACCGCTACACGCATGTGGACGAACAAGGCAACGAGTTCGGTTTCCGCGGGGTCTTCCACGAGGTCCAGGAGCCATTGCGGATCATCCAGACCTTTGAGTTCGACGGCGCCCCGGGGCAAGTCACGCTGGATACCACCAGGTTTGAAGACCTCGGAGGCCGCACGCGCGTAGTGCAGCACTCTGTGTTTCCCTCGGTGGAAGCCCGGGACATGGCAGTAGCCAGCGGCATGGATGCGGGCATCAAAGAGTCGATGGACCGCTTGGAGGAACTCCTGGGGTAAAGCCAGGGCGCTGTTAGCCCGCTGTGGCCCGAAGGACGGTAGCGAGGACCAGAATCCCGGCCACCAGGGCCATGCCTGCGGTCTGCAACAGCGCCTGGCGGGGTCCACGCGGAGCAAAGGCAATCACGGCTGCGCACAGGCCACCCGTGATCAGGCCGCCCAAATGGGCCTGCCAGGCAATGCCGGGGACAACGAAGCCAATCACGCCGTTGATGGCAATGAGGATCCACAGCTGCCGGGTGTCTCCGCCGCGCCGGCTTTGAACTACCAACAGTGCGCCAAAGAGGCCGAAGATGGCGCCGGACGCACCTTCCACTCCAGTGGGAGGCAAAACAGGTGTCAGAAGCAGGAAACCGACAGAGCCGCCAATGGCGGACAACAGGTAGACGGCCAGGAAGCGGATGCGCCCCAAGACCGGCTCCAGCACCTGGCCGAAAATCCAGAGCATGTACATGTTGAGCACGATGTGCAGGACAAAGCCCTGGGAATGGACAAAAGCGCTGGTCAGCATCCGCCAGGGTTCGAAGGCCCCGTATTGCGGAGCGGCGTAGACGGACGCAAAAGCGAGTTGATTCTCCACGACACCGCCGGGAATCAACCATTGCAGCACGTACACCAGGGCACACAGCCCGATAAGTATGTACGTCGCCAAAGGACGTCCTGTCGCAATGGCGCCGCCATAGGCGGAACGCACTGCCGGCGTCGAACGCTTCATTTCATTGACGCAGTCAATGCATTGGAACCCGACGGCGGCCGCCCGCTGGCACTCGGGGCATGCGGGACGCCCGCAACGCTGGCACCGCACATAGGAGGGCCTGTCCGGGTGCCTGGGGCACACCGGAATGTCTGCTGACGGCTCTGCCGCCGGGATTCCGTAACTCATATGCTGTTCAGGCTCCGGGGATCAGAGCTGGACAATGTCGATGCTGTTGATGACGACGTCTTCGACGGGGCGATCGCCCATGCCGGTGCGGACAGCCTCGATGGCGTCTACAACTTTCTTGGACTCCTCGTCTGCAACCTCACCGAAGATGGAGTGCTTGCCGAAAAGCCAGTCGGTGTTGACCGTGGTGATGAAGAACTGGGAGCCGTTGGTGCCCTTGCCCATCTGGATGCCGGCGTTGGCCATGGCCAGCTTGTAAGGGGCGTTGAAGTTGAGTTCCGGGTGGATCTCGTCGTCGAACTTGTAGCCCGGACCGCCGATACCGCGACCGAGGGGATCGCCGCCCTGGATCATGAAGTCTTTGATGATGCGGTGGAAAATCGTGCCGTTGTACAGCGGGGTACCAGTCTTGTCTTCACCGGTCTCAGGGTGCGTCCAGGACTTTTCGCCGGTGGCCAGGCCAACGAAGTTGGCTACCGTCTTGGGCGCGTGGTTGCCGAAGAGGTCAACCACGATGTCACCGAGGCTCGTGTGGAAAGTTGCTTTTGCGGTTGCGATGGTCATATCGCCATTGTTTCACGCAGGGTCAACGCCGGGGCGGCCAGGAGGGCGGTTCCGCGCTCGGTGAAATCTTCCATGAATCCGCTGGATGAATAGCCGGTGCCGAACAAGCGACGTAGGCTAACAACAAACGAGCATGTTGATCGGGAGGTAGTTGTGAAGAAATCGGACCGGATTGCCCGCGAACTTGAACACACCGTTGTGAATGGTGTCGAAAATGCCAAGGACTGGGCGACACCGCGCGTCGAAGCAGCTGTGAACTGGGCTGTTCCCCGCATCCAGCACGGAATCGACACTGCGTCGCCGAAGCTCCAGGAAGGCCTGAAATCGGCTGCCTACAACCTCGCCGACGGCGTTGCAACCGTCACGCCGAAGCTCCAGGAAGGCCTGGCGAACCTCGCGCCGAAGATCCACGACGTCGTCGAGGACGCCTCACCCAAGATCCAGGAAGCCCTTAACAAAGCCACCCCGGCGCTCAGCCACGCGCGGGACAAAGTTGTTGAGGAGTACTTGCCCAAGCTTTCCGAGCAGCTCGGGCAAGCCTCCGTGGTTGTGCACCAGGCCCTCGAGAATGCACCCGCGCAGGTGGACGCAGTCGCCCAGAAACTGGTGGACTCGGGAGTGGTTCACAATCTGCAGGAGCAAGCACAAGCCACAGGGGCCCAGCTGAAAGCCGCGGCCGAGGAAGCGTCCAAAACAGTCTCGAAAGAACTGGCCAAGACCCGGAAGCCCAAAAAGCGCGGTCTCCTGATCTTCACGGTCATTGCAGCAGCTGCCGCGGCCGGCGTCGCCGCATGGAAGGCCAGCCGTCCGGTGGAGGACCCGTGGAAGACCCCGGCCCCGGTAACGCCGTCGCCGGTGCCCGCCGCGGCAGCAGCCGAGAAGGTCGCTGACAAGGCGAACGAGGCCGCCGCCAAGGTAGCTGACACGATTGACGACGTGAAACTCAACGTTGCTGAGAAAGCCGAAGCCGTAGCCGAGAAGGCAAAGCACGCAGTCGAGGACGCTACGGACACTGCAGCAAAAGTGGCAACCGACGCCAAGACCGCGGTAAAGAACATCGCCGCCAGCCTCCACAAGGACGAAGCGGCCAAGGACCAGCCGGCCACAGACGAAGCCGGCAAGCACGAGGCCTAGGCAAACAGCCATATTCGCTCCACGTTGAAGGGATCCCGGTTCGCCGGGGTCCCTTCAATTGTTTGGCCACTTGTCACCGGAGGCTTCCTCACGTGACACCGCCGTGATGTTAGATTTATGGGGATGCCAGCCGATAGATCTTTCGTAGATGCAGCCACCAATGCAGCCGTCGCACCCGTGAAGCCGAGCGTTTCAATCATCATCCCGGCGTACAACGAGGAAAGCGTCATACGGCAATGCCTGATCGCGGCCATCTACCAGTCAGTACCTGCGGACGAGATCATCGTCGTTGACAACAAGTCCACGGACCGCACCGCCCAGATCGTCACGCAGATGCAGCAGGAATACCCGGAAAGCCCCATCATGCTGCTGAGCCAGGACAAAGCGCAGGGACTCATCCCCACCCGCAACTTTGGCCTCAATCGAGCCACGTCGGACATCCTCGGCCGGATCGATGCCGACTCCGTCGTTGAACCCGACTGGGTTGAGCAGGTCCAAAAGGCTTTCGCCGATCCCTCGGTGCAGGCGGCCACGGGTCCGGTGGTCTACTACGACATGCCGATGCGTCGATTCGGACTCAAGGCCGACGACAAAATGCGCCAGCTCATGCTTCGGCTTGCGAAGCATCAGTACCACTTCCTTTTTGGATCCAACATGGCGCTTCGCCGCTCCGCATGGGAAACCATCCGGGACGAAACCTGCCTGGATGAAAGGGACGAGATGCACGAGGACATCGATCTCTCCCTGCACCTTGCCGACCACGATCTCAGGGTGCAGTATTGGCCGCAGATGGTCTCTGGCATGTCTGCCCGCCGGCTCGAAGATTCACCGCGCGACTACCGCTATTACGTGACCCGCTTCGACCGCACCTACAAGGCACACAACGTCAAGAAGATGGCCCTGAAGGCTCCCATGGTGGTGTTCTTCTCGGTCTACTTCCCGGCCAAGCTTCTGCGGGCCATCCACACGGCCAATGCCGGCCAAGGCGTCCGCCGAGGCGGCCTCTAGCCACTCAGTCAGTGCCGAGTTCGGCGATCTTGCCCTCGGCGTCGCCCTTGCCGCTCCGCTGACCGGCGACGACGACGGCGAGTCCAACCAGGATCAAGGCGAGTCCCGCATAGGTACCGGCCGGCAGGGTCTCGTGCAAGAAGACGGCAGCGAGAATGGCTGCGCCCGGAATCTCCAGCAGGATGATCATGGACACCAGGAGCGGGCTCATGGTCGCCAGGAGATGGTTGAAGGCGGTGTGGCCCACCAGTTGTGCACACACGGTGATGGCCACGATCCCCAGCCAGCCGCCGGCGTCGAACCCTACAAGCGGCTGGCCGCCCGTGATGGCGAGCACAGCGACGATGGCCGCACAGATCCCGTAGCAAAGCGTCGTATATGTTCCAATGCCCATGCTCTGGCGGGCTTTGCCTCCGGCCAAGGTATATAGGCCGGCCAGGGCGCCTCCGGCGAGAGCCAGGATGTCACCAAGAAAGGCTTTCGGGGAGGATCCCATATCGAAGCCCGTGATGGCGGCTACGCCGCCCAGCGCGATACCCAGGCCCACGAGGACCGGCCAGCGGTGCTTTGTGCCGCGGAGGAGCTGGAAGACGGCGATCCAGGCGGACTGCAGGCACACCAGGGCGGTAGCGGCCGCGACAGAGGTGAGTTGGAGCGCGGTGATGAAGCACGCGAAGTGGAAGGCCAGTGCCACTGCTGCCACAGCGGACCAGGTGAACTCGTTCCGGGTGATCTTGCGGAACTGGCGCGGCTCGCGGATCAGGACCGGCGAGGCCATGACGACCGCGGCGATCGCGTTGCGCCAAAAGGCGATAGCGAGTGCCGTGACGGAAGTAGCTCCAAGCGTTCCCGCGATGAGGGGTCCGGATGACGCGACGCCGAGCACACCCAAAGCAGCAACAATGAAGTTCACATTTCAACCTTAGTGGGGCGGTTAACGCAAAGAGTCCCGGTCATTTCTGACCGGGACTCTTTCCTATGGTGGAGGCACGGGGACTCGAACCCCGAACCCCCTGCTTGCAAAGCAGGTGCGCTACCAATTGCGCCATGCCCCCATAAGAAGCAACCCGTCCATACTACCCTAGTTCCTTCGATGGTTTTCGCCATCTCCAGGCGGGGCGCCTTTCGCTAGTCAACCGTGTCGGTTGCCTTGCTCCAGACTGTCTTCTGGGCTTCGGATTCCTGCACTTTTTTGTAGAGCAGGACGCCTGCGATCGCAGCTGCAACTACGAGCAACTTCTTCACATGCACCCCGTTCCGGTTCAGTTTCCTGAACCTTTAACAAAACCTGTGCAGGTTCCGTGGGCGTACCAGGACTTGAACCTGGGACCTCTTCGTTATCAGCGAAGCGCTCTAACCGCCTGAGCTATACGCCCCGATACCTCTTCGGGCCGAGACATGACTTTACAGCACATCCCGGCCCGATCTCAAATCGAGGTATTTTCACCACTGTTTTCCAGCAGTTTCCCCCAATTTCCGACCGATTGGGTCAGTCGTCGGTGAGGGTCACGCCAATGCCGCCCACGAGTGTTGCGGCAATGTTATAAAGCACGGCGCTCAGCATGGACAACGCAGTCAGTAGAACAACATTCACCACGGCAATGATGGTTGCGAACGAGGCAACCTGGCCGAGGGATGCGACCTTCTTGAGTTCGAAGCCGCCGCTTTCCGAGCCCGCCAGGGTGCCGAGAAGGCTGTCCACCTGGTTGAAAATGCCGGTGAGGTCCAGAACGGTCCAAAGCACGATTGCGGCAATCACGGTCACGATGCCCAAGGCAACGGACAACAGGAATGCCATCTTCAGGACAGACCACGGATCAACCTTGCTGACGAGCAGGCGCGCGCGGCGAACTTTCGCCTTAGGTGCCGGCTTCACGAGTCCGGGGGCCCCGGCGGCGGGCCGCTGCTGGCCCTGCACGGGGCGCTGGCCGGGCGCGGCGGGACGCTGACCCGCCGGGCGCTGGGTTCCCGCGGTTCCCGCGGTTCCCGCGGGACGCTGGCCAGGAACGGCGGGACGCTGACCGGGAACCGCCGGGCGCTGGCCTGGGACCCTTTCCGCGCCAGTTCCTGCCGCACCCGAGGCGGATGCCGCAGGGCGCTGCTGGGGACGGGCCGGTGCGTCTACCCGTGGAGTAGCCGACGGCTGCCGCAATCCTCCAGGGACACCCGTGCTTGGCTTGGGATATGAGTCCGAATTGCTCACTCGTTACCTCCGGTATTGTCTTCGTTCAGCTCGACGCCGGACCCATTACCGGATCCTGCGGCCGATCCCGATTCGGCCGTCGCGGTCGCCTGATCGGCGCCGCCGTTTGCAGCCAACGTTACGTCATCGTCCGCCTCGGACGTTCCTCCGGCGGGATTTTCGACGCTATTGACGCTTGAGGCGTCGTCGGTGCCCTCGCCCTGATCGTCGTCGGAGTCCTCGAGGCCGCGTTCGCTGTTGCGGGCCACCTCGATGATGCGGTCGTTCTTGTCAGGCTTCGCGAAGATGACGCCCATCGTGTCACGGCCCTTCGCAGGCACACCGGCCACGGCGGAGCGGACAATCTTTCCACCCTCCATGACCACCAGGACTTCGTCTTCTTCGTTGACGATTAACGCACCAACAAGGTCGCCTCGCTCTTCCTGAAGCTTGGCCACCTTGATGCCCAGGCCGCCACGTCCCTGGAGCCGGTACTCCTCGACGGCGGTGCGCTTGGCGTACCCGCCTTCGGTCACCACGAACACGAACGAACCGTCCTGGACCACGTCGGCCGCGAGGAGTTCGTCGTCTTCGCGGAACTTCATGCCGGTCACACCCGAGGTGGCGCGACCCATGGGGCGCAATGCCTCGTCGGTGGCCGTGAAGCGGATCGACTGGCCCTTGCGGGAAACCAGGAGGAGATCGTCCGTTTCGGACACAAGCTGCGCCGAGACAAGCTCGTCCTCGTCCCGAAGGTTGATGGCGATGACGCCGGCCGTGCGGTTGGTGTCGTAGTCTTCCAGGCGCGTCTTCTTCACAAGGCCGTTCTTGGTGGCGAGCACCAGGTACGGGGCTTGCTCGTAGTCGCGCAAGTCGAGGACCTGGGCGATGTGCTCGTCCGGCTGGAAGGCCAACAGGTTTGCCACGTGCTGTCCCTTGGCGTCGCGGCCGGCCTCGGCAAGCTCGTATGCCTTGGCCCGGTACACGCGGCCTAGGTTGGTGAAGAACAGCAACCAGTGGTGCGTCGTTGTGACGAAGAAGTGCTCCACGACGTCGTCGCCGCGAAGCTGGGCACCCTTGACCCCCTTGCCGCCCCGCTGCTGCGAACGATAGTTGTCGCTGCGCGTGCGCTTGACGTATCCGCCGCGGGTGATGGTGACCACCACTTCTTCCTCGGGGATGAGGTCTTCCATGGACATGTCGCCGTCGAAGCCCATGAGGATGTGGGTCCGGCGGTCATCACCGTGCTTCGCCACGATCTCGGCCAGTTCCTGGCTGATGATGTCGCGTTGGCGCTGTTCGGAGGCCAGGATCGAGTTGAATTCCGTGATCATGGCTTCAAGCTCGGCGTGCCTGTCCTGGATCTTCTGCCGTTCCAACGCGGCGAGCCGGCGGAGCTGCATGTCGAGGATGGCGCGGGCCTGGAGCTCGTCGATCTCCAGCAGACCCATCAGGCCGTCGCGGGCAGCCTCCGTGGTGTTGGAGGCCCGGATGAGTGCAATGACCTCATCCAGCATGTCCAGCGCCTTGAGCAGGGCGCGCAGGATGTGCGCCTCTTCCTCGGCCTTGCGCAGGCGGTAGCGGGTCCGGCGGACAATGACGCTCATCTGGTGGGCCACCCAGTGCCGGATGAAGGCGTCCAGGCTCAGCGTGCGGGGTACGCCGTCGACAATTGCCAGCATGTTGGCGCCGAAATTGTCCTGAAGCTGGGTGTGCTTGTAGAGGTTGTTGAGCACAACCTTCGCCACGGCGTCGCGCTTGAGCACGATTACGAGCCGCTGGCCTGTGCGGCCGGACGTCTCGTCGCGGAGGTCTGCGATGCCCTGGATCTTGCCGTCCTTGACCAGTTCGGCGATCTTGATGGCCAGGTTGTCCGGGTTTGCCTGGTACGGAAGTTCGGTGACCACGAGGCATGTGCGGCCCTGGAGTTCCTCGACGTTTACCACCGCGCGCATGGTGATGGAGCCGCGGCCAGTCCGGTACGCGTCCTCGATGCCCTTGTGACCGAGGATAGTGGCGCCGGTCGGGAAGTCCGGGCCCTTGATGCGTACAAGCAACGCCTCGAGCAGCTCTTCGCGGCTGGCTGTCGGGTTGGCCAGGTACCACTGCACGCCATCGGCAACTTCGCGGAGGTTGTGCGGCGGGATGTTAGTGGCCATGCCGACGGCGATGCCGGAGGAACCGTTGACCAGCAGGTTCGGGAAACGCGCCGGCAAGATGGTGGGTTCCTGGTTCTTGCCGTCGTAGTTGTCCTGGAAGTCGACGGTTTCTTCGTCGATGTCGCGCACCATCTCCATGGCCAGCTGGGCCATCTTGGTTTCGGTGTAACGCGGAGCCGCGGCGCCGTCGTTGCCCGGGGAGCCGAAGTTACCCTGCCCAAGAGCGAGCGGATAGCGCATCGTCCAGTCCTGGATGAGGCGGACCAAGGCATCGTAGATCGCGGTGTCACCGTGCGGGTGGTATTGGCCCATGACCTCGCCCACCACGCGGGCGCATTTGTTGAACGAGCGGTCCGGGCGGTAACCGCCGTCGAACATCGCGTAGAGCACTCGGCGGTGGACAGGCTTCAGGCCGTCGCGGACGTCCGGAAGCGCACGGCCAACGATCACGGCCATGGCATAGTCCAGGTAGGAACGCTGCATTTCCGTCTGCAGGTCCACCTGGTCCACGCGGTCAGTCAGCACGTCGCCCTCAAGTACGGGTTCCGGAATGCCGGCCGACTCGGCGGGAACCTCAGGTGTTTCTTCACTCATAGTTTATGATTTCCGTTTCAGGTATATGTCAGTACTGGAATATTCCTAGGGCTTTTGAAGTCTCTAGATATCCAGGAACCTGACGTCCTTGGCGTTCTGCTGAATGAAGTTCCGGCGCGACTCCACGTCCTCGCCCATCAGCACGGAGAAGGTCTGGTCCGCCGCCAGGGCATCGTCCATGGTGACCTGCAGGAGCGTGCGGTGGTCCGGGTCCATGGTGGTGTCCCAGAGTTCGGTGTAGTCCATTTCGCCGAGGCCCTTGTAGCGCTGGATGCCGTTGTCCTTCGGGATCCGGCGGCCGGCGGCCTGGCCGGAGACCAGCTTGGCGTCTCGTTCACGGTCGCTGTAGACGTAGTCGTGAGGGGCGTTCGACCATTTGATGCGGTACAGCGGCGGCTGGGCCAGATAGACATAGCCGTTCTCGATCAGCGGACGCATGTAGCGGAACAGCAACGTCATCAGCAGCGTCGTGATGTGCTGGCCGTCCACGTCGGCATCGGCCATCAGGACGATCTTGTGGTACCGCAGCTTGGAGATGTCGAAGTCCTCGCCGATGCCCGTGCCGAAGGCCGTGATCATGGACTGGACTTCATTGTTGCCGAGCGCCTTGTCCAGGCGGGCGCGCTCGACGTTCAGGATCTTTCCGCGCAACGGCAGGATGGCCTGGGTCTCGGGGTTGCGTCCACGCTTGGCCGAACCCCCGGCGGAGTCACCCTCCACGAGGTAGACCTCGCAGCGCGCGGGATCCTTTGAGGAGCAGTCGGACAGCTTGCCCGGCATACCGAAGGATTCCAACGGGCTCTTGCGACGTGCGTTGTCGCGGGCTTTGCGCGCGGCCATACGGGCCTGTGCCGCCTGGACAGCTTTGCGGATGACGTCTCGCGCCGGGCCCGGGTTTCGTTCCAGCCAGTCGCCAAGCTGGTCGGTGACCACCCGTTGGACGAAGCCCTTGACCTCGGAGTTACCCAGTTTGGTCTTGGTCTGGCCCTCGAACTGCGGTTCCGACAATTTCACGGAGATGACGGCTGTGAGGCCCTCCCGGATGTCGTCACCGGTCAGGTTGTCATCCTTTTCCTTGATGATGGTCTTCTCGCGCGCGTAGCGGTTGATGAGTGAGGTCATCGCGGCACGGAAACCTTCTTCGTGGGTGCCGCCCTCGTGGGTGTTGATGGTGTTGGCGTACGTGTGGACGCTCTCGGAATAGGCCGTGGTCCACTGCATCGCGACCTCGACGGCGATGTGCCGCTCAGTGTCCTCGGTTTCGAAGGCAATGACGTCCTCGTGGACGACGTCGACCTTCTTGTTCGAGTTGAGATGCTTCACGTAGTCGAGCAGGCCGTCGTCGTATTGATAAACGACCGTGCGGTGTTCGGCCGCCACTTCGCCTTCAGTCGCCACCGCGTCAAGATCCAGGTCGTCGTCGCCTGTTCCTGCGACGGGACGCTCATCCGTGAGGGTGATGCGCAGGCCCTTGTTGAGGAAGGCCATCTGCTGGAACCGGGCGCGGAGGGTTTCGAAATCGAAATCGGTGCTCTCGAAGATGGTGCCGTCCGGGTAGAACGTCTGGGACGTTCCGGTCTGGTCCGTTGCTTCGCCCTGGACGAGTCCACCCTGCGGCTTGCCGCCGTCGGCGAAGCTCATCCGCCAAACGTGGCCCTGGCGACGCACCTCGGTGTCAACCCTGCGCGAAAGCGCGTTGACAACGGAAATACCGACGCCGTGAAGGCCACCGGATACGGCATAGCCGCTGCCGCCGAACTTGCCGCCCGCGTGCAGGATGGTCATGACAACTTCGACCGTTGGCTTCTTCTCCGTGGGGTGCATGTCTACCGGGATGCCGCGGCCATCGTCCACGACCTTCACGCCGCCATCGGCCTGCAGAGTCACCTCGATGTGGCTGCAGTATCCGGCAAGCGCCTCGTCCACCGAGTTGTCCACCACTTCGTACACCAAGTGGTGGAGGCCGCGCGGGCCTGTGGATCCGATGTACATACCCGGGCGCTTACGCACCGCTTCGAGACCTTCAAGAACGGTAATGTCGCTCGCACCGTACTCCTTGGACCCCGAGGGGGTGTCAGGCTTATGGGCGTTCTCCTTCGCGGGATCTACTGCCAAGGTCTCTGCATTGTCGTTAGCCACAGGCGCTTTCGACTCCTCCGTGTTCGATGGTCGCCGGCCGTCACCGCACCAAGGAAGCACGTCCGTCAGGACACACCACAGGGATACGGCAGCCGCCAACAGGGACGTCACTGCTAACGCCGGCTACTTCGTCAATGGCGGATCCGCTTATACAAGTGCTGTTCAGCAGAGCCAATCAACGTTCACCGGCGCCCAGTTGTCTATGCCGATTCTATCGTGACTGGGCGCAGTTCCTTGCAAAACCCGGCCCTTATGCTCAGGAAAGTAGCTCTGGGAGGCCGCTGGCCCCATCTGCAAGCCGCCAAAAGAGCACCCTCTAGGGAGCTGTACGGTCCGGGGAGGTTTCTCGCCCCTGTGCGCCGTTCAAGCAAATGCGCCAATATGGGCGCGGGGGAAGTTACCCGTAGGTATCCCGAGGGCCCCGCCCATTGACGCTTCGGCCGCCCTTCCGCCAACTCGGTGCAGTGGGGGCGAGCACCTGAATGGAGGTCACCACTCCGTCTCCGAGTTCCTTTCGGAACATGTCCAGGAGGCTTGTACTCAGGAGCCTGAGCTGCGTTGCCCACGCCGTGGAATCGCAGCGGACATGGAGCGTGGTGTCGGTGAAGCTCTCCGGAGTGCAATGCGCGGAGATCTCCGGTCCTACCAAGGCATCCCATTCGGCCATCACGGAACCGACAGCTACTGGAGACGTCCAGCCGCGTTCAGCCACGAGCCTCCCGACGACTTTCCCCAAGCCAAGCGGATCCCGGCCGCTGCCGTGGAATTGGCTGAATCCGCGGGTGTCGCGGACGCCCTTGCGTTTGGAAGCGGCGCCCGTCCGCGGGGCAGCGCGGCGGATTTCGCCACGTGCTGCGGCCGCTTCGCGCATCCGGTTCAAAGCTGATTGGGCAGCGTCGATCTCGTCAGGGTCCCTGCCCGGCTGGCGTCCGCCGGGGCTATCCTTCTCCATCAATGCCTCCGGGCACAACCTTCACGCGCCGCCCCGCCAGTTCCTCGGGAATGTCGGCGTCGACGGCGGCCGTCACCAGCACCTGTTCGGCACCGGCCACTATTGCAGCCAGTTTACGCCTGCGCTGCACGTCCAGTTCAGCGAACACATCGTCGAGGATGAGGATCGGAGCAGAACCGCCGGTTCGGGTGTCATCGAGCATGACGTAGTAGGAGGCCAAGCGCAGGGAGAGGCACATGGACCATGTTTCGCCATGGGAGGCATAGCCCTTGGCCGGAGCTTGGCCCAGAACCAGCTCGAGTTCGTCGCGGTGGGGTCCGACCAGGGAGATCCCGCGCTCCAACTCCTTCCGGCGCGAGGCCGCGAAAGCCTGGACATAGCGCTCGGTGAGTTGTTCCACGGACAATGTGCGGAGGTCCTCAACCCCCTCCGAACCTTCCGCGAGACCCTCGGCGGGACCGCCGTCGTCGTCCAACACGCCCTGGATGGTAGATCGATAGACCGCGCCCGCTTCCTTCGATCCGTCGGTCAGCTGGGCGTATGCGCTCTTGAGGTGGGGTCGAAGCAGTTCCACGAGTTCCAGCCGTGCATGCAGGAGCTCGGCACCGGCCCGCGCCATGTGCTGGTCCCACACATCGAGCGTTGCTTCGTGGCCCGAGGTGAATTTCCCGGTGCGGGCAGATTTCAACAAAGCGTTGCGCTGTTTGAGCACGCGGTCGTAGTCGCTGCGGGTGGCCGCGTGCACCGGCATGAGGCTGACCAGCAGTTCGTCCATGAAGCGCCTGCGGTTGGACGGATCACCCTTGACCAAGGCAAGGTCTTCCGGGGCGAAAAGCACCGTCTGGCAAATGCCCAGGATGTCGCGGGCGCGCACAGGATTTCCGCGGTTGATCCGGCCGCGGTTGGCACGGCCGGCGTTGATCTCGAGTTCGACCACGGTCGATTGTTCACCGCGAACAAGCTTCGCCCGGATCAAGGCGCGCTCCGTGCCGAAGCGCAGGAGGGGCGCATCCGTACTCACGCGGTGCGAACTCAAGGTGGCCAGGTATCCGATGGCCTCCATGAGGTTCGTCTTGCCGATGCCGTTGGACCCCACCAGGACCGTCACACCGGGACCGAGCTTGAGGTCAACCTGCGCGTAGCTGCGGAAATCGGTCAGCGAAAGATGTTCGAGGTACACGCGTACTGCTGGTGGGCCGGGGCCTAGTTGGCCGGACGGGTGGCGTGGCCGCCGAATTGGTTGCGCAGCGCAGACACCATCTTCATGGCCGGGGAGTTGTCTTCACGCGAGGAGAAACGGGCGAAGAGCGCAGCGGTGATTGCCGGCGCAGGGATCGCGTTGGCAATGGCTTCTTCAACGGTCCAGCGGCCTTCACCGGAGTCCTCGACGTAGTCTCCGATGGAGGCCAGTCCCGGATCTTCGTCCAAGGCTTTGACCATGAGGTCCAGTAGCCAAGAACGGACAACGGTGCCTTTTTGCCACGCACGGAAGGTGCCGGGAAGGTCTTTGATGATGTCCTTGGCGGCGAGCAGTTCGTAGCCCTCGGCGTAGGCCTGCATCAGGCCGTATTCGATCCCGTTGTGGACCATCTTGGCGTAGTGGCCTGCTCCGACGCCGCCGACGTGGACGAAGCTGTCGGCGCGATCGCCTTCGGGACGGAGTGCGTCGAATACCGGCATGGCGAGTTCGATGTCTTCATCCGCGCCGCCTGCCATGAGTCCGTAGCCGTTTTGCAAGCCCCAGACGCCTCCTGAAACACCGCAATCGGCGAAGCGGATGTCCTTGGAGGCCAGGAAAGTGGCGTGTTTTTGGTCTTCAGTGAAGCGTGAGTTGCCGCCGTCGATCACCATGTCCCCGGCGGAAAGCTTCTCGCCGAGTTCGCTGATCACGGCATCGGTGATCTCGCCGGAGGGAACCATGACCCACACCAGGCGCGGCGCCGGAAGGGCAGCGATCAGTTCGTCAACGGACGCGACGTCGGCGATGTCCTGATTGCGGTCGAAGCCAGTGACCTCGATTCCGCCCTTCCGCATGCGTTCGCGCATGTTGAAACCCATTTTTCCAAGGCCGATCAGTCCGATGTGCACGGGGTGAACTCTTTCCTGCGTTGGTGGTTTTGGTCTTGACCCGACTGACTCGCATTTGTTGTCGTTTTGGGCGCCCAGAACGACAACTAATGCGAGCTAGTTGGGGAGGCGGACAGGCATCACGAGGTAGCGGTAGTCGCCTTTGTCATCGCCGTCGGCGTCAACTTGGGCGGTGATCATGGCCGGCTTCGGTGCCGTGGTGAAGGAGAAGCGCACGAACTTGGTCTCGATCACGCTCAGGCCTTCCACCAGGTAGTGCGGGTTGAACGCTACCGTGATGTCTTCGCCGCTGAGCTGGGCTTCCAGTTCCTCGGAGGCCTGCGCATCTTCGCCGGTACCGGCGTCCAGACTCAGCTGGCCCTGCGTGAACGCCAGGCGAACCGGGGTGTTCCGTTCGGCCACCAAGGACACGCGGCGAACGGCTTCAACGAGTTCCTGCGTTTGGACCGTTGCGTGGATCGGCGTGGAATCCGGGAACAAGGACCGAATCTTGGGGTAGTCGCCGTCAACGAGCAATGAAGTGGTGGTGCGCCCGCCGCTTTCGAAGCCAATCAGGCGGCTGTCGTCGTCGGCGAGGGCGAGATGGATGTCACCGCTGCCGCCGAGAGTCTTGGCTACCTCGTTGAGGGTCTTGGATTTCACCAAGGCACTCGTGGAAATTCCCGGGGTGACGGGCTTCCACGGTACTTCCCTCATGGCGAGGCGGTACCGGTCCGTGGCGAGGAGGGTGATCATGTCATCCTCGATCTCCATCCGGACACCGGTGAGGATCGGCAGGGTGTCATCCCTGCTGGCGGCGATGATGACCTGCGAAACGGCCTGGGCGAAGGCGTCGCCGGGCAGGGTTCCGCTGATGGCGGGAAGCGCCGGAAGCGGCGGATATTCGGATTCCGGCATCGTGGCGAGATGGAAGCTGCTTCGACGGCATGTGAGGGTGACCTTGCTGCCATCGGTTTCGATGTCGACGGGAGCCGAGGGCAGGCTGCGGCAGATATCGGCCAGGAGCCGTCCGGAAACCAGGATGGTTCCTTCGGTGGTGATGTCAGCTGGAATCTCGAGACGGGCGGAGGTCTCGTAATCGAAGCTCGAGAGGCTCACTGTTCCGGCTTCCGCCTTGAGCAGGAGACCTGAGAGTACCGGGACGGGCGGCCGCGGAGACAAGGACCGGGCTGTCCATGTGACGGCTTCTGCCAGGACATCCCGCTCGACTCTGAACTTCACGGAAGGGTGCCGCCTTTCATTGCTGCTGCCAGTGTTCCACCGGAAACTCCCCCAGGAGCCCCGAAAACCAGCGCCCGGAACCCGAACGCTGCATGGTCCGCACTGAGCGAACTACAAAGCAGCGCCAAGGATGGACGCGATGCAGACAGCTTAGCCGGAACTTCGGGCATTAACCCATCCCCGGCCTGCTGGCTTGTGGTTAGAAGCAGCCGCGGGCTGCGTCGGTGGGTGGGCGGAAGGAGATTGTTATTTGAGGGAATTCATTTTTTTGGGATTAGTAGTGTTAATAACCCCTGTGGAAACTGTGGATAACCGTCCCTGGACCCGCAGTTCCGCGGTTAAGGCCTGTTCACGATATGTGGGTGACAGGGGTTTTAAACAGGGTGTGGACGTGGATAACCCCCAGGGCCGTTTTTAACGATCCACAGACGGCTTAAGGGTTTTAAGCCCATTAACCGCGCTTGTCCCCTTAAGTATCCACAGGCTTATCCACATGCGCCTGTTAATAAGGTATGTAGTACCTCGAGCGAGCCGGCTCAGGAATCGCGTTGCTGCTGCTTGATGCGGTTGGTCAGCTCAGTCACCTGGTTGTAGATCACACGGCGCTCGGCCATCAGTTCGCGAATCTTGCGATCTGCGTGGATCACTGTGGTGTGGTCACGGCCGCCAAGCTCCTGGCCGATCTTCGGCAGGGACATGTCGGTGAGCTCGCGGCACAGGTACATGGCGATCTGCCGTGCGGTCACCAAGGTGCGCGTCCGGGACTTGCTGCAAAGCTCTTCCATGCTGAGCTTGAAGTACTCGGCCGTCTGCTTCAGGATCTGGTCGGCCGTGATCTCCTGGGCGCCGTCGTCGGTGATCAGGTCCTTCAGCACCATTTCGGCGAGGGCCACATCCACGGGCTGGCGGTTGAGGCTGGCGAAGGCAGTGACGCGGATCAGCGCGCCTTCGAGCTCGCGGATGTTGCTGGAGATCTTGGAAGCGATGTACTCCAAGGCGTCGTCAGGTGCGGACAGTCCCTCGCTCTGGGCCTTCTTGCGGAGGATCGCAATACGGGTTTCGAGTTCCGGCGGCTGGATATCGGTCAGAAGGCCCCACTCGAAGCGGGACTTCATGCGGTCCTCGAAGCCGGCAAGCTGCTTGGGCGGGAGGTCCGAGGTGATGACCACTTGCTTGTTGTTGTTGTGCAGTGCGTTGAAGGTGTGGAAGAACTCTTCGAGCGTCCGGTCCTTGCCAGCCAGGAACTGGATGTCATCGATCAGGAGCACGTCGACGTTGCGGTACGTGGTCTTGAAGCTGGCGCCTTCGTCGTCCCGGATGGAGTTGATGAAGTCGTTGGTGAACTCTTCGGAATTCACGTAGCGCACCCGGATGCCGCTGTAGAGCCGGCGGGCGTAGTGGCCGATCGCGTGCAGCAAGTGCGTCTTGCCGAGTCCGGAGTCACCGTAGATGAACAGCGGGTTGTAGGCCTTTGCCGGTGCTTCCGCGACCGCGACGGCGGCAGCATGGGCGAAGCGGTTGGAAGAACCTATGACGAAGGTGTCAAAGACGTACTTCGGGTTCAGCCGGCCGAATTCGTGCGAAGTACTCGGCGGGGTGGGCTGTGGCTTGGATTCCACGGCCAGGTCGTTCACGGAGGAGAGTTCGACGGCGGGGGCAGGCTCTTCGTGGATGGGCACTAGATCCGTGTCGACGTCGATCGCGCACCGGATGTCGTCGGAAAAGACGCTGCGGAGGGCGTCATCGAGGGCGTCCTTGACTTGCGTCTGGAGAACCTCGCGGGTCAACTCGTTGGGTACGGCCACCAGGAGCGTGGAGCCGATCAGGCCCTGTGCCTGGGCAAGGATAACGAAACCACGCTGCCGGGGTGTGACGCGATCGTCTTGTTCCAGCAGGCTCAGCACCCGCCGCCAGGAACTTCCGACCGTGTTGGCGTGGTTGGCTTCGTCTACCGTCATCAATTGGTTCCCTCGAGTGCTTGCTTGCCTGGATTGCGGCAGCCGAAGGTCCAAACCATGAGTGGATTCCGAACCGAATCCACAGGGTTATGCACAGTCCGTGGATAATCGGCTACTGAGACACTCTAGGGGATGGAAACTCCAGAAGATAGCTGGGAAGAGGCTTGTGGATAATTACACGGTTGTGGTTCTGAAACGGGGTCTGTGACCGGCTTCATCCACAGGCTGGGGGTGTACTTAGCCACAGCTGGGGATAGCGGGCACCGAGGCTCCCAGTTTGACCTTGGGGGTCTTTTTGCCCTAACGTTGTGAAGTCCTATGTGTCCGCTTTTTGACCACCCGCACTTCCGGTAAATCCGGCGTTGGGCGGCGGCGGATACTCAATAAACTTAGCGTCGGCCAGTTCTTCCCCTTTTGATCGGGTGGGCGCACCTTTGATCCACTGGAGTAACTAACGTGAGCAAGCGGACTTTTCAGCCGAATAACCGCCGTCGGGCCAAGAAGCATGGCTTCCGCCTTCGTATGCGCACCCGTGCCGGCCGCGCCATCCTGGCCGCCCGTCGTGGCAAGGGCCGCGTCGAACTGTCGGCCTAAATAACTGACTCGTCGGTCAGCCTTCCAAGCGAGTCAATAGGTGCTAGCCACCCGTAACCGTCTGCGGACTTCTACCGACTTTTCAACAACTGTACGTTCCGGCGTCCGCAATGGACGCCGGAACTTAGTGTTATATACGGCACCTATCGGTGCCGGAGAACCGAGCCGCATCGGCTTCATCGTTTCCAAAGCTGTCGGGAACGCTGTGACCAGGAACCTCGTTAAGAGGAGACTGAGAGAAGCAGGTGCTTTGTCCTTGAAAAGGCATGGCACGGGTCTTGCTGTTGTGGTCCGGGCGTTGCCGGCGGCTGCGACGGCGAGCTGGGACCAGCTGCTGACGGATTACAACGCCGCCTTGGCGGCAACCACGAAACGGCTCGGCGGATCCTCTCCGCGGGTTGTTTCGCCCACCCAGGGCACCACAACGGAAGGGACACCGCGTGCATGAGCTGAGCTCCGCCGTCGTCCGCTTCTTTAGAGTCGCTCCGAGGATCCTCGGAACATTTCTGTGGGAGCTGCCGCGCAACGTCCTCATCATCTTGTTGAAGACGTACCGCAAGATCATCTCTCCCTTATACGGCCAGGTATGCCGGTTCTTCCCATCCTGCTCGGCATATGCCCTCGAAGCGGTGACGGTACATGGTGCCGTCAAGGGAAGTTGGCTCGCAGTGCGGCGCCTTGCGCGGTGCCACCCCTGGAACGCCGGCGGCGTGGACCACGTCCCCGCCGGACATCGTCACTGGCCCGAAGGCCAGACGCCCACAATTGTTGTACTGAACAACCCGGACCAGTTCCTGGCTGTGTGGTCTGATGAAGACGGTCGCCGCACAGCGGCCTGAGGAAATAGGGAAAACGTATGGACATCTTTGGAACAATTCTGGCCCCGTTCAAGTGGCTAGTGTCCGCGATCATGCTGGGGTTCCACGACGGGCTGAGTTTCATCGGCCTGCCGCCGGAAAACGGCTGGACCTGGACACTGTCCATCATCGGCCTGGTGCTGGTGATCCGTGCCGCCCTGATCCCTGTCTTCGTCAAGCAAATCAAGGCACAGCGCGGTATGCAGCTGCTTCAGCCCGATCTGAAGAAGATGCAGGCGAAGTACAAGGGGAAGACGGACCAGCTCTCCCGCCAGGCGATGGCGCAGGAACAGATGGCGCTGTACAAGAAGCACGGCACCAACCCGTTCTCCGCTTGTTTGCCCATGCTGATCCAGATGCCGTTCTTCTTCGCGCTGTTCCAGGTGCTTTCCGGTATTACCCAGGCCCGCCAGGCCGGCCAGGGTATTGGAGCCTTGAGCCATGAGCAGGTGGTGCAGTTCGACGAATCCAGCATCTTCGGCGCTCCCCTGTCCGCGTCCCTGCTTCACGGCGGCCCTGCGGGTACCGACCAGACGGTTGTGTGGATACTCTCCATCGTGATGATCCTGGCCATGACGGCGTCGCAGTTCATCACGCAGAAGCAGATCATGGCCAAGAACATGTCCGAAGAGGCCATGGCCAGCCCGTTCATGCGCCAGCAGAAGATGATGCTGTACATCCTGCCGCTCGTCTTCGGCGTCGGTGGCATCAACTTCCCGATCGGTGTGCTCATCTACTGGACCACTACCAACCTATGGACCATGGGCCAGCAGTTCTTTGTCATCCGCCGCATGCCGACGCCGGGATCCCCCGCAGCCAAGGCACTCGCTGAGCGTCGCGCCGCCAAGGGCCTGCCGTCCATCCCGCTCCTGGGCGGCAAGAAGGACGCAGACGTCGCTGCCGAGGTGGCCGCCGTCGAGGTCAAGGCACAGCAGCGCATCCAGCCACAACGTAAGAACAGGAAGAAGAAGTAATGTCTGTTGAAAGCACCGAAGAGGCAACGGCCACTGCCGCCGAGGAATTGGCGGAAGCCGCGGAAGAAACTTCCGAAGAGGGCGCTGCTGCCGGTAAGGGCACTTCCGTGAGCCGCCTCGAGGAAGAGGGCGACGTCGCCGCAGACTACCTTGAGGAACTCCTCGACATTGCCGACATCGACGGCGACATCGACATTGAGATCCGCAATGGCCGCACCTACATCTCGATCGCAGCCGAAGACGACTCCGAGGGCCTTGAGAGCCTGGTAGGACGCGACGGTGAAGTGCTCGAAGCCCTTCAGGAACTCGCGCGCTTGTCCGTGCTGTCCGCGACCGAGAACCGGTCCCGCCTGGTGCTCGACATCAATGGCTACCGCAAGGAACGCGCCGGCGATCTGCAGCAGATTGCCGAAGACGCCGTGGCGAAGGTCAAGGAAACCGGCGCCCCTGTGGCACTCGAACCCATGAGCGCCTACGAACGCAAGATTGTGCACGACGCTGTTGCGGACCTCGGTTTCGTCTCCGAGTCCGAGGGCGAAGGCGCCGGCCGCCACATCGTGGTTTCGGCCGACTAACGGATCATGGTTGAAATCACGGCAGCCGAACTGCAGGCGGCAGAGAAGATTTTCGGTGACCGGCTTGGCCTCGCCCAGCGGTACGTAGAACATTTGGCGACATCGGGAACCGAGCGCGGGCTGATTGGCCCGCGCGAGGTTCCCCGCCTATGGAGCCGGCACGTTCTCAATTGCGCCGTCATCGAGTCCGCGATTGCCCACGGAAGCCATGTTGCGGACGTCGGTTCCGGTGCGGGGCTTCCCGGCTTGTGCTTGGCGATTGCACGTCCCGATCTTGAACTCACGCTGATCGAGCCGCTGGAGCGGCGCGTCATTTGGCTTCAGGAAGTGGTGGACGACCTCGGGCTGGGCAACGTCACGGTCATGCGCACCCGCGCCGAGCTCGCAGTGGGCATGGTCGACGCGGACGTTGTCACGGCGAGGGCTGTCTCTGCCCTGTCCAAGCTTGCCGGCTTGACCATTCCTTTGCTTAACGGCAAGGGTGAAGTGGTTGCGATCAAGGGCCGCAGTGCTGCCGAGGAGATTGAGCAAGCAGCAAAAGTGATCCGCAGGCTCGGCGGCGTGGAAACGTCCGTTGTGGTTTGTGGGCAGGAGCTCCTGGAAGAACCCACCACAGTGGTGAGGATCGTCGTTAACAAACAGCGGAAGATCGCTTAGCTTCGGCGCTGTGTCCCGCGTGTCCGCAACTGAGCGGTTAAGCTAGAGAACGGCAGCTAGAGCCGAATGAGAGTGAGAGTGTGACAGTGGGCAGTAGCGAAACCTCCACCCAGCGGATCCCGCCATTTATTTCCTTGGGGTCGGCTCGGGCCATGGCTGCACCCTCGGCGTCTTTTGAATCTGCGCTGATGCGTACGAATTCGGTTGCGAACGCCGCTGTTTCACGTGAAACGCTGATCGTCGGACACGACAACGTCATGGACTCCATCGACGACTCCAGCCCTATCGCGCGGCAGCTCGCCAACGAAACCCGACGGCGCGAGCGCCTGGTGGGACGCGAGCTTCCCAAGCCGGAGAAGACCCGCATTTTCACCGTCTCCAATCAAAAAGGCGGCGTCGGAAAGACCACGACGACGGTCAATATTGCGGCTGCCCTCGCTTCCGCTGGGCTCAACGTCCTGGTGATCGACATCGATCCTCAGGGAAATGCGTCCACCGCGCTGGGTATTGAACACCACGCAGACGTCGACAGCATTTACGATGTGCTGATCAACGACCTTCCGCTGCGTGACGTTGTGGCTCCTTGCCCTGATATTCCGAATCTCATCTGTGCGCCGGCGACCATTCACTTGGCGGGCGCCGAAATCGAACTGGTCTCCCTCGTGGCACGCGAGCAGCGCCTGCGCCGGGCAATCGATGTCTATTCGAAGGAGCGCGCGAAGAACGGTGAAGGTCGCCTGGACTTCATCTTCATCGACTGCCCGCCCAGCCTGGGCCTGCTGACCGTCAACGCCTTCTGCGCGGCCAGCGAGGTACTCATCCCGATCCAGTGTGAGTACTACGCCTTGGAGGGCCTGAGCCAGCTCCTCAAGAACATCGAAATGATCCAGAAGCACCTCAATGCTGATCTGGTCGTTTCCACCATTCTCCTCACCATGTACGACGGCCGCACCAATCTGGCCGCGCAGGTGGCTTCCGAAGTCCGTCAACATTTCCCGAACCAGGTTCTTGGCGCAGTGGTTCCCCGCTCCGTGCGTATCTCGGAGGCTCCGAGCTACCAACAGACGGTAATGACCTACGATCCGTCTTCCAGCGGCGCGTTGTCCTACATGGAAGCCGCCGCGGAAATCGCCGAGCGCTAGACTTCCTTAATCACTGCAATATCCTTGGCGGGCTCTATTCTTGCCATTCCACCGGAGGGACATACTAATGAGCGAAAAGCGACGAGGCCTGGGTAGGGGTCTTGGGGCTCTCATTCCCAGCTCCGCTTCGGCCGGTGCATCGGGCAATGGCGTTCCGGCGTCCCGCCCCGTGGACCTCTTCTTCCCTGAGGCGCGCAAAGCCCCGGAGGCGGTGGATACGCCTGAGGTGCCTGAAACCGAAGTAGCGAAGAGTTCCCCCTCTCGAGGCTCTTCGTCCAAGAGTACGACGGCGGCAAAGACGCCTGCTGCGAAGTCGCCATCCGCGAAGGTCACCACTGGTGAAGACCCGTCCGCGTCCGAACCGTCCGAGGCTCCTGCCGCTGCTGCTGGGAAAGCAGTTTCTGAATTCGCTCCGACAGAAGCGTCCGAGGTCCAGCTGGTCGAGGTTCCCGGCGCGCGCTTTGCCGAAATCCCGGTCGGGGACATTCATCCCAACCGCAAGCAGCCCCGCAGCGTCTTCGATGAGGACGACATGGCGGAGCTGGTTCACTCCGTCAAGGAAATAGGCGTTCTCCAGCCAATTGTTGTACGTACTTCAACCGAAAAGGGTGGAGAACCGTATGAGCTGGTGATGGGTGAGCGTCGATGGAGGGCTGTACAGGCTGCCGGGCTCGAAACTATCCCGGCGATTGTCCGCGATACCAACGATGACGATCTCCTCCGTGATGCTTTGCTGGAGAACCTCCACCGGAGCCAACTGAACCCCTTGGAAGAAGCAGCTGCTTACCAGCAGCTCCTGGAAGACTTCGGCACCACACACGAGCAGCTGGCTGATCGAATCGGACGTTCGCGTCCCCAGGTGTCCAACACGCTCCGTCTCCTCAAGCTTCCTCCCTTGGTGCAACGGCGCGTTGCAGCCAGCGTGCTCTCGGCCGGCCACGCTCGTGCGCTGCTCGCTCTCCCGGACGCAGCCGCGATGGAGCGTCTCGCTCAGAAGATTGTCTCCGAGGGTATGTCCGTACGGGCTACCGAGGAAGCAGTCGCGTTGTACCAGGATCCTACGGTGCCGCCCAAGAACAGCATCCCGCGCCCCAATGCACGCCATGAGCGTCTCGACTACCTTGCTTCCTCCCTTTCGGATCGACTCGACACAAACGTCAAGATCACCTTGGGTGCGCGTAAGGGCCGGGTCAGTATTGAGTTCGCGAGCGTTGAAGATCTGAACCGCATCATGGATGTATTGTCGCCCGGGGACGAAGGCTAGTCGCTGGATCTCTACGGAATCGGGGTTTGCTTCTAATGGGGCAAGCCCCCTTTTTCGTTTAACGGTCGATCGAGGCGGGAATCGACATTCGGAGGATATCCGGCCACGTTTCTCGCGCTGACTGGCGACGATTCGCTCCGCGGATGCCCTCGATGTGCATCCGGGGGCTGTGGATGGCTTTTGCAGCAAACTGGGATCCGTTGCCCTTTCTACAAACGGGGTCAGATGACGGCCGCCCTTGCCTGGAATGGAGCAAGCCGCCACCCGCTCTTCTCAACGATGCTTCGCTGTAAGACTTTCCGCTGCGTCTTATCCCTCGTACGTGGCGCGCCTTCGCGCCCGCGGGGTCGGCGGCAAGCGATCTTCCCGTTTGGAACGATCGGGGCTGCTGCGGATCTAGTCGGGTGTTTCACGCGAAACGAACAGACTTTAGTGCACAGAAGGCAAGAGTCCGCTTATCGTTGACCGGATGAGCTGCAGTTCGAGTCTCTAGTAGGCGATTGAATACTTGGGCGCCTTCTTCCCTGCATCCCTTTCGCACTGATTGAGAGGTCGCCTCCGCTCCTGGCGTGTTCGAGATATGCTCCTTCATGCCTAGCCGCCAGGTTCCTTATGGGCCCATACCCCGGCGTTTCACGTGAAACAACACAGCTTGCCGGCCGTCAGATTGACCGTCACCCGGATCTCCCTCGGCTAGAGCGCAGGGGCTTCGCCAACATTTCGCTGCGGACTCAGGTATCTGCTGTCCTGGATCGATTTGTTCTCTGGCGTTCGGTTCAGCTTCGTCCCCTTCTCTCGTGTTGTACCCGCGCGAGGCGGACTTGTGGACAAGAGCTGAACAACGTCCAGCTGACATGTCGTGCGCGCAGAGATCGCGACCATGCCGATCAACGGCACCCGGTATTTAGGGATGGTTCAGAATGCGGGAGCAGCCAGTTAGGGACTCCTTCCCCGCACAGCAGTGGCCACTGTTTCACGTGGAACAGGAAGAGCACCAGACGAGGCCTCGCATAGCTGGAGTTCGGCTAGTCCCCGTGAGCTCGTTTGGTTAGGGCACTAGTCTGCCAGTGGGCCTGTAGCCAGTGCTTCTGTAGTGGATAGCGACTTGCTCTGTTTCACGTGAAACGAAGCGGCGCAGTCTGGGCTGTGGGGTTCAGGGCCAGACACCTAAGGTAATTGGTAGTCGACTCGCATAACGACGTGAATCCCCAAGACGCGGCTTCGTAGCGTGTCTCACCGGCTGGTGGTTTTCCGCTTTGGTTCTTTCAATTCACCATCCATAAGGTGATGCTTCGGCATTTCGACGCCGCCATCTGGCCTGTCAAAGGAGCTGGCGCTCTGGCCTAAAGCCACTGAGCGAAACCTCCAGATGGTGGCGATGGCCCGATGATGCCTTCGCATCCGCCATTCTCGAGCGCCGAACTGACTCCTTTCGGCGCTAGCCTCCCCCTGTGGTGGACTACGATCACACTCAGCGCCAGGCCAGTTGGCTGCGCGCGGAAGGCCAAGAAGTAGTTCTGTTGGGCGCTTGATGCCGGCAATCGCGCGTCCGTTCAGCTTCCTCCTCCAATTCCCCTCCAGCGTGAGGTGGGCTTCAATAGCGCTCTGCTCGCGTCAGGTGCAGGCGGGTGCGCGGCTCACTGTGGCGGTTGGGCACCAATAGATGCAATGCAGAAAGGTGCTCTGCGAGTCTTGAACGCCGAAGGATCAGGGGCCGGTCACGGTGTGTGGGAAGGTTGCGGCGGAGTTGCCTCCGACAGCGCAGCGTCACGTGACGGGTTGTAGTTCTCTTGCCGGAGGTGTCTGTCGCATGCGTCGACGACCGATGACGGCAAGCGTAAGGTTCGGATCGAGCCCATGCTGAACCCTCGTGAACTCCGACACATGCGACGCGCGGTCAAGGTCGGCGCTCGGATACCGGTTCCCTGTTTGGATACAAGGTGAGATCGATACAAGCAAAGTGCCCTCTGGGTAGATTGCATCTCGCTCCGGAACAATAGGCCGGTCCGGTCTGGGTAGACATCAACGTTGTTCCATGCCCGATGCAGGTAAGCAGGCAAGACTGCTCACAAACGTCCCGGCCCGTGGGATGGAAGTCGTCCAATTTGTGCCGCCGGCTCGGGCCGTGACTCAAGGACCGGTAGGGTCAGCGGATCCAGACGTAGCCTCACCGCATTCCCTCTGTACGCCTGAACTCGCCGGCTTCGTGTGTAGGAGTGTTCTCGTTGGAGCTGAGACCAGCTTCCACGCCGGGAGTCGGACGGGTGATTCGTGCTCTTGTACTAGTCGAGTGATCGCCGGGAAGGAGTTGAAGGAGCGTTTGCTCCCCCAAGGCTCGTAACCAGAGTGTGCCCTCGTGCCTTGAATGTGGTCTTACTGGCTCCGGGCCCAACTCTTGCGTCGCTGCGCTTTCGCTGTGACCGTTCTTTCGTTGGCTCACGCGTTCGCGTTATGTGAGTGACGCTGGGCAAGGTGGATGGCCGGCAACCCATGCGAAGGAACAAGTATGTTGTTGAAAGCCCTGGAAGCGGTGACGCGTGTGAACCTGGACCCGACACGGCATCCTCGTGCCCGCGCGAATCAGGTGGGTGTGGCTTTGAGCACTGGTTGGTGATGCGCAGTGTTTGCGTCCGCTGGTTCACATGACCATCCGAATTCTGGGGTAGTACGCGGACCGGTCTCTCAGCGCGTCATCGTAGGAACACTGAGCCTGCCCCGGCCACTTCATTCGGAAGATCGGCTGGAAATATTGACGGTTCTAAGGGCTGACGATGACGCAAGATGGAGGCGTCGTGTGGAGCTGGCTCCGTGTACGAAAGTGAAGATTTGCTCCGCCCGCAGGATGTGTACACGTCCTGCACCACGAGAAGCCGCTGTTGAAAAGTCTGAGAGCAGCGGTGGATATCTCTGTGGATAACTTTGTTGATAAGTCTGCCAGGTTGAAGTGTAGACAGCGAGCATCGTCTGGGTCTGTATCTGGCTGGCGGTCATAGTCCTTTGAAGCTCGTGTTCTTCGATGGCTCTGTTTCACGTGAAACAGAGCCATGGTCTTGAAGCTGGCCATTTTCACCCGAATTGGGCCTGATTTTGGGCGGTTGATCGCCCTTTGCGAGCACTTCGGGCCCGCGTTCGATCTGATTTGACCTGCGGAGCTGGATGTCGCCCTGATTCGCACTGATCGCGCCCAATACCCGGGTAGGAGGAGTTGTTCGAACTAACCCATTCATGCGGTGGATATCGCTGTGGATAACTTTGTGCATAACTTCTGACTGAACGGTGGATATCCGGCGCAGCCTCGACGCAGCCGCTGTGGAAGGCCGTCCCATGTTGGGGACTAGTATCGCCACTTTGATCGCCTATCGACGGGACCCCACGGGCTCCCAAGCCTAACGTGACCGGCGTTTTGAGCGGCCGGACATAGTCATGTTTCACGTGAAACGACGTCAGCCGACGGAGAAATTCTCGACCCTCAAGGCGGTACCGAGACGTCTCGGATGCAGGTCTGGGAGTACATCAACATGGGCCTTGGACGAAAGCCTGGTCCGCCGAGTTAGTGTCCGTCCACGGGACCAGCGAGTAGTCGCGCCCGCCTTCGATCTAGATCGAAGGCACGGACGCTTGTTTTGGGTCCAGCTTGAGTCCCACTTTCACGGGCGAAAGATCGGTAGACGATCGCCATGTACGGGCGACGAGCGAATCCTCAGCCATGGGATCTGTGGTCCGATCTTCAGCCTGTACAACCGGGCGCACCTTACGCTCCAGGATGTGCACCGGTCCTTCAATACACGCTAGACGTTTCGCGCCCCGCAAGTACCGAATGCCCTTCATCGCCCCCAGGTTCCGCGCTCCCTGCGGGCGAATCGGCCCGTTCCCACTCCTGGCTGTGCCGGGTGTTTAAGCTCATGGAAGCGGTGTCTGAGCGGTATGTCCTGTCCCTATGCGGTGTCCGCGGTTGCTGCGTGTCTGGATGATCACCCCCACAAGCCCGCAGTTGGTGTCTGAGTGCCTCCGTGCCGTGAGGCTGCCAGCTCGGAAGGAGGGGCAAATTCAGCCGAAGTCCAGGCAATAGTTCGCCCAGCGGAGGTCCGTCGTCGGTTCTGGGCTCGGGATTCACGAGCAAGCACCACTGTTGCCGGATCGATGCAGAGTTGCCTACGGTGCGGTACTGGGGTGCCTCGGACGACTGTCTTACGTTGGAATTGCGCGTGGAAACTGCCGGACGAGCTTAGTGAGGGGGGCGTGGCTTCAGCCAGACCGGACCCCATGCCAATTGGAAACACGATCTGTCTATCGGGCCTGGCCTTCGAGAGGCAGCCCGCCACGCTCGGGCTTGGTTCGGTCGCCTGGTCGCGATTCAACCCCCGAATGACGTGCCGGGGCAAATGGACGTCTGTTAGGGCGTGCTGTTTTCCCGGCCGCCGGCCCCGCAGGAGTTGGATGCAATGCTGTTCTTCTTGCCGTGTGCGAATGATGGCTGCTGGAGAAGATCCGGGCGCCTGGCCTGAAGGCGTAATCTTCAACGTCGCCCTTGTGGGTTCACCATGCAAGCTGCCCTCGAAGGCAGGCGCGCGGCCGGCGACAGGCGCGCGCGCATCTGAACCACTCTCACGCGCCAAGAAGCCAACGTCACGCTGCAAGATGCCAAACATCAGTCCTGGCGCCATTGAGAGAGATGTCTCTGCACAATGCCTTCCCGCACGCCTGACGGTGTATCCAGCCCAAGTGCACCGGTGGATCATCTTCTCTCAGTCCCTTGTCAGCAGCCTTCTTTAAAGTCTCCGATCGGAAAGCTACTGCGGACGCTGCACAGAAAGGGACTGAGTCCTTAGGCGCGGAAGCCCGCATATATGCAGACAGACACCCTAAATTGATTGATCGCGGTTGTATAACACCGGTTTCCGTAGAAACTAGGCGCCTCGATGCATCATCGCGCCACCGAAGGCGCCGTCTGGACACACCGGGAAGTGCGTGCGACGAGGGCGCCGTCTGGATACGCCGGGCAGTGCGTGCGACGAACCCAAGACCCAGGCTAATTGCCTTGGCATCCGCAAGATGAAGCGGAGACTACCAAGGACCAGGAATCCCGCGAGTGGGAACTGAAGCTTCTCTCGGCCATGCGTGAGTCGCCGTGTTGACGCATGTCGCGGTGGGACCTTACGCGCGAATCGTCCGCCCGCCCGCACCCAGTCAGCCCGAGTGATGTGCGGGATGCTCTCCGGACAGATCGCCGTTTCACGTGAAACATGAAGCACGGAAGGGCGCGCTGGCGATACGCATATGTACCGGTGTCGAATGGCCCGGAGCGTGCACGTGCACTCACCAAGTGGTGATTCCAAGTGGCGAGCAGGAAGCGGCGTTCAGTGGTTCCGAGAAAACGGGAACCTAGCCCACCTTGAGTGCGGCAGCGCTGGAGCCCGCCAGCCCGGAACGTGCCCGCAGCTCTCGTATTGATCAGCTATTACGTTTCACGTGAAACCGCGTCAGTTTCTACTTTCATGCATTTCTGGCCACTCGGAATTGGAAATCGACGTGCAGTTCGAGGACAAGAGTCGGTAGCTACGTTTCACGTGAAACGGTGCGTGTACCGAGTGCAAAAAGGTACCTGTCTGGAATTGATTCAATTTGGGAGCTTTCCTAGATCGTATGAGTGGACAACGCGGTTTCACGTGAAACAGTGGAGTGGAGGACTTCGTCGTTGACCGATCCCGCGGGCCACGCAGGTGTGTGGACCCCTCGGCATCGGTCCTGCCTTAGGAGACTCGACAGTAGTCCCCCTGTCCCCTTTGCTCTTTGCCGTACTTTCCCGGCAATTGCCCCACCACTGCCCGGTTCCAGCTCAGCAACGGACCCCACGACTATCTATGCCGTCTCCCAAAAGAACTGCCTGTTTTGAAATTGAAATAGGTCACAAAAGGCGGAGCCAAACTTAGGACAGCCGCCGCGCGTACCAGTGACCACCAATACCCCAGCAATCACCACCGGCGGCGAGGCTTGGACCCAGGACCGTGTGCCCGAAGGCACGAAAAAGCCGGTGGCCTTCGCTCAAGAGCGAAAACCACCGGCCGAATCAGAGGCGCCCGCTAAGGGACGCCAGACGTCCTAGGACAGGACGGATTCAAATTCCTTTTCGAAGAACTGCTTCGGCTTGGCGCCGATCACCGTGCTCTTCACTTCTCCCCCACTGAAGAGGTAAACCGCCGGAATAGACGTGATGCCGTATTCAGCGGCGATGGCTGGGTTGTCGTCGACATTCAGTTTGACGACATCGACCTTGTCTCCGTACTGGACAGAGATCTCGTCGAGGATGGGACCCAGCTTGCGGCACGGGCCGCACCACTCTGCCCAGAAGTCCACAATGACCGGCTTTTCAGCGGCCAGGACGTCGGTGCTGAAACTGGCGTCGGTAACGTTTTTAGCGTTGCTCATAATTCTTTCCCTTCGAATGGATGGCTGCTGTGCCGATTAGGCGTGCAGGTCTGCAAGATAGTGCTCGACGTCCAGGGCCGCGACACAACCGGAACCAGCGGCTGTGATGGCCTGGCGGTAAGTGGGGTCCACTACGTCGCCGGCGGCGAAGACGCCCTTGATGCTGGTCTTGGAGCTGCGGCCGTCGACGGCGATGGTGCCTTCAGGAGCGAGCTGCAGCTTTCCCTTGACGAGCTCCGTGCGGGGATCGTTGCCGATGGCCACGAAAACGCCTGTGACGGCGAGTTCGGACTCGGTGCCGTCGACGAGGTTCTTCAGCTTCAAGCCGGTCACCTTGTCCCCACCGATGACGTCCTCGACGGCGGTGTTCCACACGAAGTTGATCTTCTCGTGGGCCTGGGCGCGGTCACCCATGATCTTGGAAGCCTTGAGGGTGTCGCGGCGGTGCACCACCGTGACGGACTTGGCGAACTTGGTGAGGAAGAGCGCTTCCTCCATGGCAGAGTCGCCACCGCCGATCACTGCGATGTCCTGGTCCTTGAAGAAGAAACCGTCACAGGTTGCACACCAGCTCACGCCGTGCCCGGAAAGACGCTTTTCATTCTCGAGGCCGAGCTCACGGTATGCGGAACCCGTGGAGAGGATGATGGCACGTGCCTTGAAGGTCTCCCCCGTGGCGATGGTCACGGACTTGATGTCGCCGTCGAGGTCCAGTTCGGTGACGTCCTCGAACTGGATTTCAGTCCCAAAACGTGCCGCCTGCTTCTCGAAGCTCTCCATGAGATCAGGTCCCATGACGCCCTCGGGGAAACCGGGGTAGTTCTCGACGTCTGTTGTGTTCATCAGTTCGCCACCTGCAGTCACGGAACCGGCGATGAGCAGCGGGTTCATGTTGGCGCGTGCCGTGTAGACGGCCGCCGTGTAACCGGCAGGCCCTGAGCCTACGATGATGACATCACGTACGTTGGACGCGGTGTTTTCTGCGTTGCTCACTGGTGGGTGAACCTCTTCCTTAGTCGATGCACCGGATCCTTGCGGCCGGCCACATGGCACAACCCTATGTCGGCGCGGAATATTCCGATGTTCCCGGGGACCCTAATATCCGCCACCATTCAGGGTACCTTCCGGGAGCACAAGGCATCGAAGGAACAAGGCTCCGTTACCGGAGTTGACGGCCGCCCGGGACGCACGCGCCCCAAGCTCCCAGCGGAAGCAAACGCCAGAGCGGTGACAAGCGGCCGAAGGGTCTTCCCGCCGTCGGCTACTGGACCTTGATCTCCGCAAGGCGCAGGCCGAAACCGTAGCGCGTCTTCGGCGCGGTCAGCTTGGGCAGGGACTTAATGGAGATGATGACGTATTGGGCCGTTACAGGGGAACTGAGCGGCATGGTGAGCTCCGGTGAGGTGAAGCTGTTGGTGCCAACCAATTTGGCGCCGTCCATAGCCGGACGATCGTTGGTATAAACGTTGATGTTTCCACCGGAAGCGCCCAACTGGCTCAATGTGACGGATGTCACTTGCGAGGGTGCCTTGAGCTTGACGAGCAGCGAAACTCCATCAGGAGCGAGTCCACCCCAGTCCGCAGTGGCGAACTCCATGTCCGACCAGTAACTCGCGGCATTGCCGTCGTAAGCCTTGACCAGGTCTTTGTCGTAGGTCGCAGCGAACTCGAAATCGCCCATGCGAGTGACTCCATCAATGGCCGGAGGCGCTGCGACCGGAGGTGCTGATGCGCTGCTGCTCGGCTGGCCGGTCACCGTTTGGGACGCTGTGGAGGATTGCTTGGCAGCAGGCGACCCGCCGGGGATCAGGTTGCCGAGGTTGGTGACTGCCAGGATCAAACCCACGATCAAGACGGCGGCAAGGACCCCGCCCACGAGCCAACGGAAGGAACGGGGCTCGCGTACTGGTTCCTCGTCGTAGTATTCGTCCTCGTCGAGCGGCTCTGCCTGCTCACGCGCAGTCGACGGGAAGCTCGATGCTCCTCGGCTGTACCCGCCGGTAGCGGCAGCCGCTTCGCGGGAAGCGCCTGCGCCGCGGGAGCGGGCGTCGTCGTTAACGAAGCCGTAGTCGTCTTCGGACCAGAGGGAGACCTTGGATTCCTGGGCGGGGTTCGCGGAGGTAGGCGCGGGAGCGGTGGACGCTTGAACAGCCTGCGTGGCAGGGGGCGCCTGGATTTGCTGGGGAGCGGTCCGGTTAGACTCATCGGCCCGGTTCGATGGGGCGGCAGCCGAAGGTGCGGCTTCGACGTCGTCGCTGTTTGACTTGCCGGTGCCCTTAACGGCGGCCGCGGCCGCAGCGGCAGCCGCCCCTGCTCCGGCTGCCGCAGCGGCGATCCGGGAACCGATGCCTCCCGGGGCCGACGCCGGCCGGCTGGCGGGCATGGGAGGAACCACCGGGCGGCGCGGGTCCGCGGGTGACGCGGCGCCTGGTAGTGGTTCGCCGGCCGGATTCGGCTCGACCTCGTCGTAACTGATGTACTCGGCGTCGTGCTCTTCGTCGTCGTACAGTCCGTCGTAGGTCTCGGGCTCGTGGGACCGGGCCTGGCCGAAGATCTCGCTGCCGAGGGTGTCCGTGAAGAACGGTTCGACGTAAGGCGGGTTGGTAGCCACCACGAGGTCCAGCAGGTCAGGAGCGCTGCTGTGGTTGGTGATGAGGTACGTGGTGCTGTCGCTGACGCCGAGATCGAGGATCTGGACATGCCCGGGGCGTTCGCCAGTGGCTACCTCGCGGGCGCTCTTGGCAACCTGATCGGCGTTTCCGGGGCCCGCCACGAGGATGCTGACGGGTCTGTTGAGGACCTGGTCCACGCCGTCGAGCACCAGATCTTGGTCGTGCGAAGTCAACACGGTGGCTGTGACTTTGTAGCGGCCGCCAAGCACTGATCCGACATCGATCGGGTGGGACACGGGTTCCTCCTATGACTGTCCGGAAGCTGCGGGTCCTGAATACGGGATCCGGCCAGCCGGGTGACCCGTGGTCTGCAACTACCTGTATTAGTTTCTGATCCTAGCTGATTGGGCCGTTCTGGCTCCCGGTTTGCGAGGATGCGTCACCTTTTGCGGCGGGGTCCACCGCGGAAATAGGGGTTGTTTCCCAGCGTCCCCTGATAGGTGCGGCGGCCGGGCAACGGGATGCCTGGGCGGCCTGCGGCCCCCTGCGCGGTGCTGGGGATGTCTTCATCGGGCAGGTATGCCTTCTCGACGTCGGACCAAGCGTCCACCTTATCTTTCCCTTCGGCAGTAGCTCCATCGCGGACGTCATCCCACCCGTCCTTGGAAGGGATGGTCTGCAAGGCGGGTCCGGCGCGGAAGGATGCGGCGTCGAACTCGCCCGAGATGCGCGGAATGAGCCCGGTGTCGTCCGAAACTGTGGCGCGGACCGCCGTCGTGGGCTGCTTTCCGCCCGCGGACGGTGCCTTGGCGACCGGAACTCCCCGGCCGAGCACCGGGCGGAGCAAATCGCGCAGCTCACTGACGTGGAAGACGCGCAGGAGGAACAGATACGCAACGAGCATGACGGGTCCGACGACGACCACCGTCACCAAAGCGGCGAGCCTGCTGCTCCAGGCGAAGCCGTCAGCGTGATAGCTGCCCAGGAGCCATAGGGCCAAGGCGCCGGCGATCGCCGATCCCAGAGCGGCGTAGCCCATGCGAATGTACGAGTTTGCGATCCGGGGGCCGTCCACGTGGCCGAGGAGGCGACGCAGGAACCAGACGCTGATGACCACGGAAAGGATATTGCCGAGCGTATACAGGACGGCGATCGCGAAGATGATCCGGCCCACCGGCAGGAATTGGATGATGAACGCGCCCACAACGTTGAGCAGGGCCAGCATGAGCTGGATGTAGAAGGGCGTCCGGGCGTCTTCGTTGGCGTAGAAGACCCGGGACATCATGAAGTTGGCGCTCATGAACGGCGTGCTCAGCGCGAGGATCGTCAGCGTCTGGGCGAGCATGACGCCGTCCTGGGGGTTCCCGCCGGAGAAGAACATGCCCAGCGGTCCGGCGAGGGCGAACAGGGCCAGTGCCCCGAAGACAGTGGCGACGGCCATGGTCCGCAGCCCGTGCGAAAGTGCTTCGCGGAGCTCGGCTTTGTTGCCTGCCTGGGAGGCGTGGGCCATCCGGTTGAACAGCACCGTGGCGAGCGACAACGCGATGATCGAGTGCGGGAGCAAGTACAGCTGGCTGGCGACTTCCAGGACCGCGTTACCGGGGAGGGTGGCGGCAGCAGGGTCCCCTTCGTGCGCCAGGCGGAGCCGCTCGGAGCCGGGAATCGTGGCAATCCTCATGACGTAAAGGAAAGCGAGCTGCCCGACGGCGGCAGTCAGGAGCGTCCAGACGCTCAGTTTTGCTGCCTGGCCCAGTCCCACGCCCCGCCAGCCGAAACGCGGCCGGAGCCCGAGCCTCAGGCGGATCACCGGGACGAGGAGTATGGCGGTCTGCGCGATCACGCCGACGGTCGAGAATCCCGCGATCAGGAAGGTCTGGAAAGGTCCCCAATTGTCCAAAGTGTGGGGGTTGGTGATGTTGGCGCCGAGGATCCAGATGAACATGCCCAGTCCAGCGATGGCCACCACATTGTTCAGGATCGGCGCCCACATGGCGGGCCCGAAGGCGCCGTTGGCGTTGAGGACCTGGGTCAGGAGCGCATACAAACCGTAGAAGAAGATCTGCGGCAGGCAATAGAACGCGAAGGTTACGGCCAGCGATTTCTGCTGGGGTGAATAGCCCTGGGTCGTGAGGTCGATAACCATCGGCGCGGCCAGTGTGACCAGCGCCGTCAGCGCCAAGAGAACCAGCACCGCCAGCGTCAGGAGCCGGCTGATGTAGTCCGCGCCGCGGTCCGGGCCCTTGCTGGCTTTGATGATTTGCGGGACAAGCACGGCGTTGAACACACCGCCCGCCACCAGGAGGAAGATCAGGTTGGGCAGGTTGTTGGCGTTGATGAACGTGTCGTTAACCGTCGATCCCAGGCCCAGCGCGGCGCCAAGCATCCAGGTTTTGGCGAAGCCGAGGAACCGTGAAACGAGCGTCCCTGCGGCCATGACGGCGCTGGAACGGGTTTCTCCGGACTGGGTTGACTGGGTTGTTTTGGCGGCAGACATTGTCATTATCGTCCCATGAGCCGGGCTGCCTGATGCGTCAAGACCATATAAAAGGCCGCGTTAGAGGTGTTCGGGCAAGACTTCCCGGGCAAGATCGGCGATGCGCCGCTCATTGGGAAAGGACAACTTGCGGGCCAATTCCTGGAGCGGAACCCAAGCGGCATCGATGGCCTCTTGGTCGGGATCGTTCTCGATGGTCAGCTCTCCGCCCGTCGCACGCAGGAGGAAATGGTGCACCGTTTTGTGCACGCGGTGCCCGCTTACGGTGAACCAGTAGTCGATGCTGCCGAGCGGAGCGAGGACGTTGCCTTCGATCCCGGTCTCCTCCGCAATCTCGCGCACGGCTGCTTCTTCGTTGTTTTCCTTGCCCTCCGGGTGCCCCTTCGGCAGGCACCACTCGAGCCGGCCACCCCTATTAAGGCGGGCGATGATCGCAACCCTCAGTTCGCCGTCGGACGTGTCCACCACGACGCCGCCGGCGGAGACTTCTTCCACGGTCGGAAGGGCGGCCTGTGCCGGGTGCGGAGCGGGCGCGACGTGGGCACCAATTGCCGACGGCAATGGTGCGTTCGTCCTCCTGCCAGGAGCACTCGGGATCGGGTTGGCCATGAAGTCCACTCTAACGACTCTTGCCCGTTGGTGATGACCGGGACATGGACTCACGGTGACGTGCGGATGGCGTTCGGCCGTGATCCCGGTGCAGTCGCCACGCAATCACAGCGCAATGACAAGGATCCGGTGGGATGGCGCAGCGAAATCTGACAAGCTTAAGGAACTATGGCGCAAGTATTGGACAGTTCTTCAGTTAATTTCCAGATGGATCCAGTGGTCCTGGACCTCGGCCAGCGGTTTGTGGACGCTGGCTTTGAACTGTCGCTGGTTGGCGGGCCCGTGCGTGACCTCTTCCTGGGCCGTGTTTCGCCGGACCTGGATTTCACCACCGACGCCACGCCGGACCAGACCCTTTCCATCATCAAGAGGTGGGCCGACAATTTCTGGGAGATCGGCCGCGCTTTTGGAACGATCGGGATGAAGAAGTCCGGCTTCCAGATCGAGATCACCACCTACCGCGCCGAGGCCTACGACGCCGATTCCCGCAAGCCCGCGGTGGCCTTCGGCTCCTCGCTCCTGGACGACCTCCTACGCCGCGACTTCACCATCAACGCAATGGCGCTCCGGCTGCCCTCCTTGGAACTCGTGGATCCATTCGGCGGGGTCCGCGACCTCCACGCCTCGGTGCTTGCTACCCCTGGCTCTCCCGAATCGTCATTCTCCGACGATCCCCTGCGCATGATGCGTGCTGCCCGCTTTGCCGCGCAGCTCGGCGTCGCAGTGCACGACGACGTCCGCCTCGCCATGTCCGGCATGGCCGAGCGGATCAAGATCATTTCCGCCGAACGCGTGCGCGAGGAACTCGTCAAGCTCGTCAACGGTGCGCACCCGCGTGCGGGCATCGACCTCCTCGTGGAGACCGGACTGGCCGAATTCGTCCTCCCCGAGGTTTCCGCGCTGCGCCTTGAAGCCGATGAGCATCACCGCCACAAGGATGTCTACCAACACTCCCTCCAGGTCCTGGAGCAAGCCGCGTCGCTCGAGACGGGCCCGGACGGCCCGGTGCCTGGTCCGGACTTTGTGTTGCGCTTCGCCGCGTTGATGCACGACGTCGGGAAGCCGGCGACGCGCCGTTTCGAACCGGGCGGCGCGGTGAGCTTCCGCCACCACGACATGGTGGGTTCCAAGCTGACCGCAAAACGCATGAAGGCCCTGCGCTTCGACAACGACACCATCAAGGCCGTGGCCAGGCTTGTGGAGCTTCACATGCGTTTCTACGGCTACGGAGACGCGGGCTGGACCGATTCCGCGGTCCGCCGTTACGTCGCCGACGCCGGCCCCTTGTTGGAGCGCCTGCACCGACTCACCCGGTCCGACGTCACCACGCGTAACCAGCGCAAGGCGGAGCGGCTCTCTTTTGCCTACGATGACCTTGAGCAACGGATTGAGGTCCTGGCCGAACAGGAATCGCTCAATGCCATCCGGCCTGACTTGGACGGAGCGCAGATCATGGCTTTGCTGGGACTCAAACCCGGGCCCGTGGTTGGCCGCGCCTACAAGTTCCTGCTGGAGGAGCGCATGGAAAACGGTCCGCTGTCCCAGGAGGATGCCGAGTCCAAGCTCCTGGCGTGGTGGGCCGGGCAACCGGAGTCCGCCGTCAAACTTTCATCGGAACCAGCCGTCGATGCCAAAGCAGGCACCGCCGAACCAGAGGAGTCCTAAGTGAACCCTGCAGCCAAGCCTTCCCGGCCACAGCTCTGGATCATGCGTCACGGCGAGACCGAATGGTCCAAGAGTGGCCAATACACCGGTTTGACGGACCTTCCCTTGACGGTGGAAGGCGAACAGCAGGCGGTGGAAGCCCGCAAGATCCTGGAAGGCATCGACTTCGACCTGGTCCTGACATCGCCGCTGCGCCGAGCCCGGCGTACCGCGGAGTTGGCGGGCTTCCCCGACGCCGTTCATGAACCGCTCGCTGTGGAGTGGAACTACGGCGACTACGAAGGCATCAGCTCGGACCTCATCCGCAAAGACAACCCTGACTACCTCATCTGGTTCGACGGCGTTCCCAACGGCGAGACTCTCGACTCCGTGGCGGCCCGTGCCGACAAGATCATTGCCCGCGTCCTCGAGTCCGGAATGGACAACGTCCTGATTGTGGCCCACGGCCATTTCTCCCGCATCCTCACGGCCCGCTGGCTTGAATTGGATGCCCGGGAAGGACGCCATTTTGTCCTGGGAACAGCCAAAGTTTGTACCTTGGGATGGGACAAGCGGACGCCTGCCATTCTTCGCTGGGGACTGTAGGAAGAATTAATTTCTAAATTCTTTGTAATTGGCTGGTCAACAGTGCGATTCATGGTGTAACTTTATTTTTGATCCCAGAGCGATTCGCCGGGATTGAGGCGTGCACTATCCAGTCAGTCAACTGCGGTAGTGCCAAAGCAGAAAAGGAGGTTGGGAAAATGATTACTTTGACTAGCGGATGGAAGATGACCGTTGCTGGCACCCCGGCCTTTGCTGCTCGACGCCGTTTTGCGGCCTAACTCCCCCTGATGTACTTCCTCCCCTGATTCCTCGGGGCGGTTCACAGTGCAATCAGGCTTCGAGTCGGGCCTGCCATTGAGCGGTATCACGCGATCGACGTGGTGCGCAGTTTCCTCATAGTTCGGAACCAGCTTCTTGTTGGGGACGGCTGCCCCCTGGATACCAGGTACCGGAACTCCACGCTTCGGTACTGTTTACGGTCATTCGATAGATCCGCTTAATCCACCCACCATCGCCGGCATTCACATGCCTAATTCCGCCTTTGTTTTCTTCGAATTCAGGGGGGCTTAATTGGCTCATCGCATTTGAGGGTGTAGCGGGGGTGGGCGCGTCGTTGGCCGGATAGGGGTCGAGGTCTTCCGATGATGGA
>NZ_JBYSXD010000035.1:0-47978 GCF_058781865.1 Arthrobacter sp. FW306-1B-F12A | reverse complement strand
GAACTTCTTCCATGCATAAAACTGCTCCCCGAAAGTCAGAACTGATTTCTCAGTCCAACTTCCGGGGAGCAGTTCAAGGGGACCGGGCCTTCTTTCACACAGATGGGCCCACACCGCCCGGGCTCCCGGGCCGAAGCGAAGCGAGGCTAGGGAGGCGGTGGGGACTAGTGGCTGTGGCCTGCGTGCTCGTCTTCCTCGGCCGGCTTCTCGACAACCAGGGTCTCGGTGGTGAGAACCAGGGCTGCGATGGACGCAGCATTCTGGAGTGCGGAGCGGGTGACCTTGACGGGGTCGATCACGCCGGCGGCGATCAGGTCCTCGTACACGCCGGACTTCGCGTTGAAGCCGTGGTTGGCTTCCAGCTCGGCAACCTTGGCCACGACGACGTAACCGTCGAAGCCGGCGTTCTGGGCGATCCAGCGAAGGGGCTGGGTCAGGGCACGGCGAACGATGCCGACGGCGGCAGCCGCGTCGCCTTCCAGTGCCTTGACGGCAGAGTCCTCGTCCAGTGCCTTGAGGGCGTGGATGAGGGCGGATCCACCGCCGGAGACGATGCCTTCTTCAAGGGCAGCACGCGTGGAGGACACTGCGTCCTCGATGCGGTGCTTCTTTTCCTTGAGCTCGACCTCGGTGGCTGCGCCGACCTTGATGACGCCGATGCCTCCTGCCAGCTTCGCAAGCCTTTCCTGCAGCTTTTCGCGGTCCCAATCGGAGTCGGTGCGGGTCAGCTCTGCACGGATCTGGGCGACGCGCGCTGCGACGTCCTCAGGCGTACCGGCGCCGTCAACGATGGTGGTGTTGTCCTTGGTGACGGTGATCCGGCGGGCGCTGCCGAGGACCTCGAGGCCAACCTGGTCCAAGGACAGGCCGAGCTCCGGGGAAACAACCTGGGCGCCGGTCAGGGTGGCAATGTCCTGCAGCATGGCCTTGCGGCGGTCGCCGAAGCCCGGAGCCTTGACGGCAACGACGTTCAGGGTGCCACGGATACGGTTCACGATCAGCGTGGACAGTGCCTCGCCGTCGATGTCCTCAGCAATGATAAAGAGGGGCTTGGCAGCCTGCAGGGCCTTCTCGAGGAGCGGCAGGAATTCCTGCAGCGAGGAGATCTTGCCCTGGTTGATGAGGATGAGCGCGTCTTCCAGAACAGCTTCCTGGCGTTCCGCGTCAGTGACGAAGTACGGGGACAGGTAGCCCTTGTCGAACTGCATGCCCTCGGTCAGGACCAGTTCGGTCTGCGTGGTGGAGGACTCTTCGATGGTGATGACGCCATCCTTGCCGACCTTGCCGAAAGCCTCGGCGAGGAGCTCGCCGACCTCATCGCTCTGGGCAGAGATCGCGGCAACGCTGGCAACCTGGGTGCCTTCAACTTCGCGGGCGTTCTCCAGGAGGCGGGCAGCCACGGCCTGGACGGAAACCTCGATGCCGCGCTTGATTTCGCCAGGTGCGGCTCCGGCGGCAACGTTGCGCAGGCCTTCCTTGACGAGTGCCTGTGCCAGCACGGTGGCGGTGGTGGTGCCGTCACCTGCGACGTCGTTGGTCTTGGTGGCGACTTCCTTGGCCAGTTGCGCACCAAGGTTCTCATACGGGTCGTCGAGTTCGACTTCGCGGGCGATCGTCACGCCGTCGTTGGTGATGGTGGGAGCTCCCCACTTCTTGTCCAGAACGACGTTGCGGCCACGCGGGCCAAGGGTGACCTTGACCGTATTGGCGAGCTTGTCAATGCCTGCTTCGAGCGAGCGACGGGCAGCGTCGTTAAACGCAAGCTGCTTTGCCATGGTTGTGTCCTTTCAAGACGGAAAACCCGCACCGCTGATTCGACCGGAAGAAGTCCGACTCGATCTGCGATGCGGGATCCAGGGAATTACTTAACGACGATCGCCAGAACGTCGCGGGCGGACAGAACGAGGTATTCGTTGCCGCCGGTCTTGACTTCAGTTCCGCCGTACTTGGAGTAGATGACGACGTCGCCGACGGTTACGTCGACGGGGACGCGGTTGCCGTTGTCGTCGAAGCGGCCGGGGCCAACTGCGACAACTTCGCCTTCCTGCGGCTTTTCCTGTGCAGTGTCCGGGATGACCAGGCCGGAAGCCGTGGTCTGCTCTGCTTCGAGCGGGCGGACAACAATGCGATCCTCGAGAGGCTTAATGGAGACCGACACTCGGATCTCTCCTTTACGTGAGGTAGTACATGGACTATCAAACCAGGGGTGCCGTGGCGGGCTTACCGTCGTCGCGGTGCCGGTAAGTGCCTGGCGGCATGATTAGCACCCGCCTAGGGAGAGTGCTAATCAAGACTCTATGTAAGCATTAGCACTCGGTCAAGGCGAGTGCCAGAATTCCGTCATGGGTGAACGCCCGAAGCGCCACTTGCGGCTCGAGTAGCTCATTGACCGGCGAGGTCGTCGAAGTCGACGTCCTCGCCGTCGTCATAGTCTTCCTTCGGCGCGTTTCCGCGGTTCAGGTAGAGCACTACGCCGCTGGCGAGCGCGACGACGCCGAACACCACCAGCCCGACGATCGCTGCGATGCGGGCACCGGTGTAGGTGTCACGGATGTCCCGGGCCTCGTCGGTGGCGTCCTGGACGCTCTTTCCGGTCATGGAGTAGGTGGCCGCGTTGAAGGAGTCGAGGAAGAAAATAATGATCAAGAGCGCAATGCAGACAACGGCAATCAAAACACCGACGATGAGTGCGGGGCGGGCATACTTGGAGAGATTTCCGGCGAAGGGACGTTTATCGGGGGCAAAGGGAGAACCATTGGCGTCGTCAGGCTGGCGTACTGGGTTGTCTTCCATGGCATCAACCCTATCCGCCCGGGTGGTCGCGGTTCCCCGTCCGCACTCTATGACGGGCGAGCATTAGGCTGGTTCCCATGGCTGACACACCCCAGGACCAGATTGCCCCCTTGCTGACAACGGAAGGTTGGGAACTCCTGGCATCCTTGGGACCATACCGCGACGCTGAAGCCTTCGCCCTCAACGCGCGCCTGCGCAAAGACGGCCACTCCCCCGCGCTCGTGGCCGCCGTCCTCACCCAATCCAGGCTCCGCACCCGGGCCGAGGCCAAGTTCGGAGAATTCGCCCGTCAGATGCTCTTCACCCAAGCCGGCCTGGAACAGGCCACCCGCCTCAATGTTGCAGCCAGGCACGCCGAGCGATTCGCCAAGGCAGGCACGCGGCACGTGGCGGACCTGGGCTGCGGGCTCGGAGCGGACTCCATGGCCATGGCCTCCATGGACATCGAGGTCACCGCCGTGGAGCTCGACGAGACCACCGCAGCCTGCGCCACCATCAACCTCATTCCGTTCCCGCACGCGACGGTAGTGCACTCCGACGCAACCTCGGTGCCCCTCGACGGGGTCGACGGCGTGTGGCTCGATCCGGCGCGACGCACGACGTCGTCGTCGGGAACCAAACGGATCTGGGATCCGGAGGCGTTCTCGCCGCCGTTGTCCTTCGTTGAATCATTGGCGGCGACCGGCAAGTCTGTCGGGGTCAAGATGGGGCCAGGCATGCCGCACGAATCGGTGCCGGCCGGCTGCGAGGCACAGTGGGTTTCGGTGGGCGGGGACGTCACGGAAGTGACGCTGTGGTTCAACGACGTCGCCCGTCCCGGCATCCGCCGCGCTGCCCTGGTGCTCGGGCCGCAAGGCGCAGCCGAGATCACCAGCGGCGAAGATTTCGACGGCGGTCCGGTGCCCGACGTCGGGCCCGTGGAGGGATACCTGTACGAACCGGACGGGGCGGTGATCCGTGCGGGCCTGGTGGCCGACGTCGCACTCCGGCTGGGCGGCCACCTGGTGGACCAGCACATCGCCTATATTTGCGCTCCGGAACTTGTGGAGACCCCGTTCGCCCGCGCCTACAAAGTCCTGGAAGTCATGCCGTTGAACGTCAAGGCCCTCAAAGCCTGGGTGAAGGCGAACGGCGTCGGCGTCCTGGACATCAAGAAACGCGGCACCTCCGTCACCCCGGAGGAGCTGCGGAAGCAGCTGCTCCCGGCAGGAAAAGGCTCGGCAAAAGGCCGCGGCAACAAAACAGCCACCTTGGTCCTCACCAGGATCGGCGAGGAAAAGGTGGCTGTTGTCGTGGAGCCCGTCGCGGCTGCCTGAGCTGGTCTCTGAGCTGTGGCGCCCTATTGGGCGCGCGTGAACTCCTCGGCCGCAGCGACTTGCTCCGGTGTGGGTGTGACGCCGGTGTAGAGCACGAACTGTTCAAGCGCTTGGATGGTGGCCACCTCGGCGCCGGTGATCACGATCTTTCCTGCCGCGCGGCCGGCTTTGATGAGCGGCGTCTCTGCGGGGAGGGCGACGACGTCGAACACTACCTTCGCGGCCGCCACCGCCGCTTCGGGGAAGGACAGGGAGCTGGACTCGGGTCCGCCGGCCATGCCGATCGGTGTCACGTTCACGAGGACGTCCGCCGTGGACTCCCCTACTTCGGCTTGCCAGCCGAAGCCATAAAGCCCCGCGAGGGCTTGCCCGGGTTTTTCATTCCGGGCAACCACTGTAACGCGGGAGAACCCGGCGTCCCGGAAGGCAGCGGCGGTGGCCTTTGCCATGCCGCCGGAACCGCGGAGCAGCACGGACGACGCCGGGTCGATCGCGTTGCGCTCGATCAGCTGCGCGATCGCGGTGTAGTCCGTGTTGTAGGCCGTCAGTACGCCGGCGTCGTTCACGATCGTGTTGACCGAATCGATTGCGGCCGCCGAAGCGTCCATCCGGTCGACGAGGGCGATGACGTCTTCCTTGTACGGCATCGAGACGGCACAGCCGCGGATGCCCAGGCCGCGCACGCCCGCGATCGCGTTCGGGAGGTCGGTGGGAGCGAAGGCCTTGTAGATCCAGTTCAGGCCAAGCTCCTGGTAAAGGAAGTTATGGAAACGCGTTCCGTTGTTGCTGGGCCGGGCAGAGAGAGAAATACAGAGCGTCATGTCTTTATTGAGGATCGGCATAACGGGGCTTCCTTCGCGTAGCGGGTTCTCTGCCCAGCCTAGACGGGGAGCTAGCCTTGGCGCGCCTTGAAGCGCGGATTCAGCTTGTTGATGACAAAGGTGCGGCCGCGCCGGCGGACCACTTGCGCCCCGGGGACCTTCTTGAGGGCACGCAACGAATTCCTGACTTTCATGGGGTTCTCCTTCTCGTGTTTTCGCTTGGTTGATGGGGGCTTTGTTCCGCCTGGGCTGGAGCTCGACTACAGGGTGGATTCGAGTTCAAAAGGGTCCTCGAGCCCGGCGAAGCCGAGCCTCATCTCGGCTTCGCTCAGCGCGCATGCATCCAGCAGGGACCGGATTTCTGCTGCGTCAACGTCGTCTCCCCTTCCGGTCACGGCAAGCACCGTCCCCCGGTCGCCGAAGCGCGGATGCCAGTCGAGGGCGGCGTCGACGTCGTGGAGTCCGTTTCCGTGCTTCAGGCCTTTGCCGCTGGGGACGGGGCCGATGCCGGCGTCCGCCAGCCACTCGCCCGTACTCTCGAGCCAGACGCGCGGCCCGATTCCCTGCACCGCGATCCGGACTTTGGCAGCCGAGGCAATCCACAAGCGGCCCCGCATCCAGTGGCATCCCCCGGCCAACTTGGGCAGCGCCTCCTGGAAGCGCCTCGGATGAAGGGGTCGCTCCACTTTGTGGAGCACGGTCCGGAAATTCCCCGACTCCTCCTCGAGCGGCACCCTCACGGAACCACGACGGACCCTCGCGAGAGCCTCGGCGCCGTCGTAGCAGCCGGGCCGGAAGTCGTCGTCGCCCGCGGAAATGGCTGCGTGCGGCGCGAGCTGCCCAAGAAGTTCCACGCCGAGGGTCCACGCCTCGCTTGAATCCGGGCGCAATCCGGTGAGCTCTGCCCCAAGACCGGCGTGCACCATGACAGTATCCGCGTGGCCCAATTCCCCGATGAGAAATTCTCCGCTGGTGCGCTCATCCTCGGGCATGGCCGTAAACCCGGATTCATACAGCGTGTGCTTGTCCCAGATATGGTCTTCCAGCCCGGAGGGGTCAATCGCCAACACCGCGTTGTCGATGACGGCGGGCCGCTCCAGGCCGCGCTTGAGTTCGGCTACCGCCATCTCCACGGAGACACCCGGTGGGAGGCCCAGGACGATATGGTCGTGTCCCGACGCGGCGAGGCGTTCCGCCGTCGGGACAACGTCGAGACGGACCGTGCAGCTAAGGCAGCCGTGTTCCAAAGCGGTTTGAGCTTGCTCCACCAGTTGGCCGTTGCGGAAGATCCTTCGCAAGACAATGGACCCGTCCAGGAGGTCGTGCAGGACAACCACCGAATCTCGATGGGTCCGCCCAAGCCTGGCGGCGGCTGCTTCGCGGCATTGGCTGTCCAGTGAGCTGACAACAGAAAGATGCATGCCAATAATCTTAGATGCAAATCATTCTCATTAGCAAACGGCTTCGATTTCCTGTTTTACCTCGCGGTTCCCATCATGCGGTACCGTACCGCCCCTGCATTAGACTTGAGCCAACCGCTGACGGCCCCACGGCGGGCATTGCTCAGGGCGTTTTTGGCAAATACCGAGGGGACCCACGTGCAGATTGATTTCGCTTCATCCAGGCAGTCGACCCTGGGGGTGGAATGGGAGCTAGCGCTCGTCAACGCACGCACCGGCGAATTGGTCTCGGTGGCGAATGAGGTCCTGCGGGGCGTGGCTTCGCGGCATCCGGATTTGAACGAAGACGACGAGCACCCGCACATCAAGCGGGAACTGCTCCTGAATACCGTGGAACTCGTCACCGGTGTGTGCAACACCGTCAAGGAAGCCAAGGAAGACCTGGCCCGCTCGCTGCAGGCCGTCAGGGAAGTCACCGACCCCATGGGCGTGGAGCTCTTCTGCGCCGGAAGCCATCCATTCAGCCCGCCGCAGCTCCAGCCGGTCTCGGACAAAGAACGCTACGCCAAACTGATCGACCGGACCCAATGGTGGGGGCGGCAAATGGTCATCTACGGAGTCCACGTCCACGTCGGCCTGGACCGGAGGGACAAGGCGCTCCCCATCCTCGATGGCTTAGTCAACTACTTCCCCCATTTCCAGGCATTGTCCGCTTCGAGCCCGTTCTGGGGCGGCGAAGACACGGGCTATGCGTCACAGCGCGCCCTCATGTTCCAGCAGCTTCCCACGGCCGGATTGCCTTTCCAGTTCCCCAGCTGGGCCGAATACGAGTCCTACGTCCAGGACATGTTCACCACTGGAGTGATCGACACCCTGTCTGAAATCCGCTGGGACATCCGGCCCGTGCCGAACTTGGGCACCATCGAGATGCGCATTTGCGACGGCCTGGCAACCCTCGAGGAGGTCGGCGCAGTTGCAGCCCTGACCCAATGCCTGGTGGACGAGTTCTCCACGATCCTGGACAACGGCGGCAGCATTCCCACCATGCCGCCATGGCATATCCAGGAAAACAAGTGGCGCGCCGCCCGTTACGGCATGGAAGCGATCATCATCCTCGACGCCGAAGGCAACGAGCAGCTCGTCACCGAGCACCTCAAGGAAACGCTGCTGCGCCTGGCACCTGTCGCGGAAAAGCTGGGTTGCTCGGCGGAACTGGCCGACGTCGAAAAGATCATCGCCCGCGGAGCCGGCTACCAGCGCCAGCGCCGCGTCGCGGCCCAGCACGACGGCGATCTTCACGCGGTTGTCCAGGATCTCGTGGAGCAAATGCGGTCCGTTCCGACCTCCTAGCGTTGCCGGCTAACCTCGAGACGGATTCCCGCGCCTACACCGAAACGGTAGTCACCGGCAGGGAGGAATCCGGAGCGAATGCGACGCCGCTGGGCGCGATTCCCTCCATGATGAGCTGCGAGCCCAAGGCCGCCACCATGGCGCCGTTGTCGGTGCACAGTGGCAGCGGCGGCACATGCAGCGTGATCCCGGCGGAGCTGCAACGTTGCCCTGTCAGCTCACGGAGCCGGGAGTTGGCGGCGACGCCGCCGCCGAGCAGGAGATCCGTGATGCCGTTCTCCTTGCAGGCCAGCACAGCCTTGGACGTGATGACGTCCACCACCGCTTCCTGGAATGCAGCGGCGATGTCGGCGGTGGGAACCTCCTCACCGCGCGCTTCGAATTGTTCAACGCAGCGCGCGACGGCGGTCTTGAGCCCGCTGAAGGACCAATCGTAGCGATGCGGTCCGGGTTCCTCCGCGGTTCCCATGTACTTGGGTTGCGTCAGGCCGCGCGGGAAGCGGATGGCCTTGGCGTTGCCTTGCTTGGCGAGTTTGTCGATGGCCGGTCCGCCTGGGTAGCCAAGGCCCAGGAGCCTGGCCACTTTGTCATAAGCCTCGCCTGCGGCGTCGTCGATGGTGGAGCCGAGCATCTCGACGTCGTCGGTGATGCTGCGGATGCGCAGGATTTCCGTGTGCCCGCCGGAAACCAGCAACGCACCGAGGTTTTCGGGCAGCCGGCCGCCCGAGAGTCCCCCGGTGCCACCGCCGGCGGCCCCGTCAAGGAGCCCGACGCCGACATGCGCCACCAAGTGGTTGATCGCGTAGAGCGGCTTGCCCGTGGCAACAGAGAGGGCCTTGGCCGCGCAGACACCCACCATGAGCGCGCCGGCCAATCCGGGTCCGGACGTTACGGCGATGGCATCGATATCGTCCAGCGCTACCCCTGCCTCGTGCAAAGCTTCCTGCAGCGTGGGAACAAAAGCGTCCAGGTGGGCACGGGAAGCGATCTCCGGAATGACACCGCCAAAACGGACGTGCTCATCCATCGAAGAGGACACGGTGTTGGTCAGCAGCGTGGTTCCGCGGACAATCCCGACGCCGGTTTCGTCGCAGGAAGACTCGATCCCCAGCACGAGCGGCTGGATAGTGTGGGAGCGGTTCATTCCGGTGTTCCTTCAGTCAGTGTGAGCCTCATGATGAGGGCGTCCGTGCCGTCGCGGTAGTACCGCCGTCGGACGTGGATCTGCTCGAAGCCGAACCGCACGTACAGTGCCTGCGCTCGTGGATTGTCGGCACGGACCTCCAGGAGCACTTCCACAGCGCCACGCCGTCGGGCCTCTTCGATCAGTTCCGTGAGGATGGCAGAGCCGATTCCCCTGCCTTCGAATTCAGGGACGACGGCGATCGTCTGGACGTCCGCGATCGGCTCGATGCACATGAGCCCGGCGTAGGCCACAATCTGGCCGCCGGCTTCGGCCACTACGTAGCGGCGGGTATCAATCTGGGCGAGTTCATCGAAGAACATCTGCATCGGCCACGCGTCCACCGGGAAGAGCCGGCGCTCCAGGACCTCGACCGCCGTGACGTCGTTGGCGGTCATGTCGCGCAAGGTCACGCCGTCGAGCTTGAACTGATATGAGCGGTTCACAGGGCACGCTTCCTAGGGCCCGGCACTTGGGCGTCGGATTCCCGCAAATACAAGGGCGTGGAATCGGGCAGTTCCGCGCCGGCCAACAGGAGTGCCATGGCGAACTGGCCAAGCGACGCGGCGTCGGGCTGGGTGGCGCTGAATTCCTCGTTCGCGTTGACGACGTCCGCGTAGATGCCGCCGCCGGCACCGAAGACCGGGAGATCGGGCAACTCCGAGGCGAAACCGACGTGCGGACCGTCCACGAGTTGCGGGAGCTGGCCATCGTTGAGCGTGTAGCGCGCCCAGTAGACCTCCTTGCGACGGGCGTCCGTGGCCACGAGGAACTCAGCCTGTGCTTCCGTTGATTCGGCCACTTCCAAAGCGATCGCGTCCAGGCTCATGAGTCCGAATAGCGGCTTGTTCCACGCAAATGCCAAGGTGCGGGCGGTTGCAATCCCTGAACGAAGCCCGGTGAATGGTCCGGGGCCAACGCCGGTGACGATGAGGTCGATGTCCGCGCCACCTACTCCGGCGTCGGCCAGGAGTTTCTCAATGCCGGGCGCCAGGACCTCGGCATGGCTGCGGGTGTCCTCGGTGGCGAAGGACTCCACCACGCCTTCCATGGCATCGTCCGAGATGAGTGCCGCACTCGCCACAGCCGAAGTATCAATGGCCAAAATCAGCATCAGGCGTTCTCCTCCAGTATTTCCGGCACCGTGCTCCACCGAGGGCCAAAGCCGCGGAAAACGATGGTGCGCGGTTCGTCGTCGTCCTCCGGGTCGAAGTCCAGCACGGCGTCCTGGCCGGCCTCCGGGCGGGTTGCAGCCCCTTCCGCGCCGCCCACCGTCCGGTGCATCTCGACGTCCAGGCGACTTTCCGAAAGGTGTTCGACGCGCTCGCGCCCCCACTCGACCACTGTCACGGAGTTGTCCATGGTGTTTTCAAGGTCGATGTCGTCGATTTCCGCGGCGGAGGCAAGCCGGTAAGCATCAACATGGACCAGATCGGGACCACCCGGCCGCGGCCCGTCCGGCAAGTTCGGGTGGATACGTACCAGGACAAACGTGGGCGAGATGACCCCGGCACGGACGCCCAGTCCTTCGCCGAGTCCCTGGGTGAAGGTGGTCTTGCCGGCACCGAGTTCGCCTGTCAGGACAAGCAGGTCACCGGGCTCAAGGACCCCGGCGAGCGCCGAGCCCAAAGCGTGTGTCTGCTCCGCCGTCGCGACCTTGACCGTGCGTTCCCACAAGGCCTCGCTCAACGGGGTCTTGTCAATCGAGGCCCCGCTCACCGGGCATCCGCCCCCGGGGTCTCATTGATATAGATGCGCGGCACGCGTGGGCTGACACGGGTGACAATCTCATAGTTGTTGGTTCCGGCGGCGGCCCAGTCGTCCGCCGTCGGGCCGCCGTCGGCGCCGTCACCGAACATGACGGCTTCGGCACCCAACCAGCCGGCTTCGTCCGTCACCGCATTCCCAAGGTCGATGACCATCTGGTCCATGGCGATCCGGCCCACCACCGGGTAGTTGACGCCGTTGACCCTTACCGGTCCGCCGGTGGCGACGCGCGGCACGCCGTCGGCGTATCCGAGCGGGATCAGGCCCAAGGCGCTCTCGCTGGACGTCCGGTAGTTGAGTCCGTAGGACACCCCTTGGCCTTCGGGCACGCGCTTGCAGTTGGAAACGAGGGTGCGCACTGTCATGGCGGGGCGCAGGCCAAGTTCCGCGGAGTTTTGTCCTTCGAACGGGGACAGCCCGTAAAGCCCGAGCCCCACGCGGACGAGGTCGAAGTGGGCATCCGGGCGTGAAAGCGTGGCGGGAGTGTTGGCCAGGTGCCGGACTTCGGTGTCCACTCCGGCGTCCTCGGCCACGGCAATCGCTTCCCGGAATGCTGCCAACTGCTCATCGGTCTCGGGACGGTGGGGTTCGTCGGCCACGGCCAAGTGCGAGAAGATGCCCACCACGCGCAGGAGCCCCTCGTCCTGGTACTCCATGGCCTGGCCCACCACTTTGTCCCATTGGGCGATGGTGGAGCCGTTGCGGCCCAAGCCGGTATCAACCTTGAGGTGGATGCGTGCCGGCCGTTCCTGTTCGCGTGCCGCCGCGACCACCGCGTCCAGCTCCCAGCCCGAAATCCCGACGTCGACGCCGGCGGCAACCGCCGCCTGGAAGTTGCTTTGGGTGGTGTGCAACCAGGCCAGCATGGGGGCATCGATTCCAGCAGCGCGAAGCGCCAAAGCCTCCGAAATATGGGCAACGCCAAGCCATCGGGCGCCGGCTTCCAGGGCCGCCCGCGCCACCTGCACCGCGCCGTGCCCATAGGCGTCGGCCTTGACCACGGCCATGACGTTTGCGGGCGAGGCGATAGCCACGAATTGGCGTACGTTGTGCCGGATGGCATCCAAGTCAATGACGGCTGATCGTTCGAGGACCGTTGCCGAACCCGATGTCGTCGAGGGCTCGAAACTGGCAGCTGCTTCGTAAGTCACCCTCACGATTCTAGTGCCGCCATGGCCCTCGGGTTGTCCGGCTGGGTGGGGCCCCGCTCAGGCGTCGGAGTTGTGGGCGATCGTGGCCGTTGCACGACGTTGGGCTCCTGGCGGGACATCCGCCACAATGTCCTCGAGGAAAGCGAACCGTTTGAGCCATTGGCTGGACTGCCGCTCCCTCCGGGCGTTGGCTCGCTGCCACCAATCGGCGATGTCTCCCCAACCGGGCGCAGCCAGCGAGCCGCCCACTTCCTGAACCGCGAGCGACGCGCAAAGATTGGCAAAACGGAGCCGGTCCCCCAAAGGCCACCCGGCCAGGCAGCCCACGACAAACGCCGCACCGAAGCAGTCGCCCGCTCCTGTGGGGTCGTACGCCGTCACGGGAAGGGACGGCACCCATTCCTCCTCACCGGTTTCGGAATCCACGGCCATGGCTCCCTGCGCTCCCAAAGTCACCACAGCCACCGGAACGCGGTCGGCAAGTGTGTAGAGCGCAGACCATGGGTTGTCCTTGCCGGTGAAGGCCATTGCTTCGCGTTGGTTCGGCATGAAGGCGTGGAAATTGCTGAGCTGGTCCAGCCGCTTCGACGACCACGCTCCGGTCGGATCCCATCCGGCGTCGCCGAAGAGTTTGACGCCGGCTTTCCTCGCCGCCAGCATCCATGGCTCCGGCTCCTCGCCCAGATCCGCGACGGCGGCGAGCGCCTTGGGCGGATCGCCGATCAGTTCTGAGGCGCTCATGGGCGGGGGATGTCCGTGGGTGACCATGGAACGATCCTGATCCACGCACAACGAGACCGTGACCGGGGAATGCCAGCCCTCGAACCGCCTGGACAGGGAAAGGTCAACATGCTCTTGGCTTTCCAGGATCCGCCAGTTGAAGTCCCCGTATCCGTCATCCCCGAAGGCCGCCGCGAGGCTGGTCCGCAGCCCAAGCCGGGCGGCCGCGATGGCTTGGTTGGCCACGCCGCCAGGGCAGGTCCCCATGCCTTGGCTCCACACTTCGGTCCCCGGTTCAGGGCTGCGGTCCAGTCCGGTAAAGATAATGTCCTGGAACACAGTCCCTGTCAGCAGGAGATCGCAGGCTGAATCGGCCGCGTCATCACGCGCTTCCCCCCGGATAGCGGCGAGGGGGTCGAATCCAATCCTGGGCGTTGCGTCCATGCACGGCAGACTACGCCGCGGCCACGATTGTGCAAAGCTCTTAGAGCTCCTGGTACATGACGTGCAGCCCGACGTAGCCGAGGGTCGGGTGCTGGAAGGCATCGGGGATGGTCGCCAGGATACGGAAGCCCATGGACTGCCAGAGCCCTACCGCGCGCACGTTGCTCTCGACGACAGCGTTGAACTGCATCGCCTTGAACCCGGAGTCCCGGGCGGCAACCAAGGAATAGGCACAGAGCGCCCGGGCGATTCCCTGCCCGCCGTGATCGGCATGGACCATATAGCCGGCGTTGGCCACGTGGCTTCCGCCACCACCCTGGTTGGCGTGCAGTTCACCGGTACCCAGCACGTCGCCGTCGCGCACTGCCACGAAGGTCAGCCCGGGCGCTTCCTTGAACCACTTGCTCCGTGCGGCTTCTTCGGTGGTGTCGCGGTCCCAGGTGAAGGTCTCCCCGGCCCGGATCACGGGTTCCAGGACGGCCCAGATCCCTGGCCAGTCGCTTGCCCGGGCGGCCCGGATCTCGTAGCCAGCGGCCGCCGGCGTTCCTGCTTTGCTGTTTGAGTGGCTCACGTCCGTTACGGTACCAGCCGTCGCTACCGTGCCGGCCCGTTGGGCCGACTGCAATGCCAGGGAGCTCAGGAGTAGTGTTTTCGCTGGGACGCAGAGATTTTCACTTTGCGGGACTTGTTGAATTTGCGTTGGATACAGGAGGTAGCGGTGTCGTTGATCCGTCGCGTGGCCTTCCTGTCACTCCACACGTCCCCCATGGAACAGCCGGGTTCGGGCGACGCCGGCGGCATGAACGTGTACGTCCGTGCGCTGGCCATGGCGTTGGCGGATCTTGGTGTGGAGGTAGAGATCTTCACGCGTTCGACGTCCGCCAGCCAGCCCGCCGTCGAACATCCCGGTCCCGGCGTCTGCGTCCATAACGTCCTGGCGGGCCCGCCACGGAAACTGCCCAAGGAGGAACTTCCCGAACTCCTCCACGCCATGGTTGCCGAGGTCGAGCGGATCCGGCAACGGCAACCGCACGGCCGTTACGACGCCATCCATTCCCACTACTGGGTGTCCGGTGTGGCGGGCCTCGAACTCTCCGCATTGTGGAACGTGCCGCTGATCCACACGATGCACACGATGGCGAAGGTCAAGAACCTGGTGCTCGAATCCGGCGAGCGGCCCGAACCGCGCCTGCGTGAAGACGGCGAACAGCGGATTGTGGATGGAGCCACGCGCCTCGTGGCCAACACTCCCGCCGAAGCCCAGGAGCTCGTTTCGCACTACAGCGCCGATTTCGACCACATCGACATCGCTCCCCCCGGTGTTGACCTGACCGTGTTCACTCCCGCGTTCCGGGCCCGGTCCCGCGCCGAGCTTGGCGTGCGACCCGGCAGTTTCCACCTGCTCTTCGCCGGACGCATCCAGCGGCTCAAGGGCCCGCAAGTATTCGTCGAGGCTGCGGGCATCCTCCGCAAGAGGCGGCCGGACATCGACCTCGAACTGACCATCCTGGGCGCCTTGAGCGGCGCCAAGGACTTCAACCTGCAATCCTTCATCACCGCCTCGGGGCTCGACGACGTCGTCACGCACCGCGCGCCGGTCAAGGCGCCCAAGCTGGCGGGCTGGTTCCGATCTGCCGACGTCGTGCTGATGCCCTCCTTCAGCGAGTCGTTCGGGCTGGTTGCCCTTGAAGCACAGGCCTGCGGCACTCCGGTGGTGGCCACCAACGTGGGTGGGCTGACCCGCGCCGTTGCCGACGGCCGGACGGGTATTTTGGTTGACGGCCACGATCCCGCTCGCTGGGCCGACGTCATCGAAGCCCTGTACGACGACCCCCGCACCCGCGAAGACATGGGCCGTGCCGCGGCCGTGCACGCGGAGGCCTTCGGCTGGCACAGGACGGCAGCCATCACGCTCGAGAGCTACCACGCAGCCATCGGCGCTGTCCTCGTCCGCCCAAGCTAGACCCCCGCTCACAAACAGGCCCCTCCCCGGCGACCCTCGCTCACCTATGAAGGGAATCCCGACGACGCTCGCTCACCAATGTGCGCCCCTCCCGGCGACGCCCGCTCACCAATGAAGGCAATCCCGACGACGCTCGCTCACCAATGAAGGCAATCCCGGCGACGCCCGCTCACCTATGCGGACACGACTGATAGATTGTCGCGCACAGTGTTCCGCACGGATTTGAGGACAAGGATGTCTGAAAACAAGATCTTGAGCGACCTTGAAATTGCCCAGAATGCGGCGATGCGTCCCATCGAGGAGATCGCGGAGCATGCCGGGATCAACGTCGACGCGTTGGAACTCTACGGCCGGTTCAAGGCGAAAATCGATCCGGCCAAGCTCCGTCTCCCGGATGCCAAACGAGCGGGCAAGGTAGTCCTCGTCTCCGCCATGTCCCCGACGCCGGCGGGTGAGGGAAAGTCCACAACCACGGTAGGCCTCGCCGATTCTTTGGCGCGGGCCGGTCACCGCGTGATGATCGCGCTACGCGAACCGTCCCTTGGACCGATCCTGGGCATGAAGGGAGGTGCGACCGGGGGCGGCTATTCCCAGGTTCTCCCCATGGACCAGATCAACCTGCATTTCACCGGCGACTTCCACGCGATCACCTCGGCAAATAATGCCCTGATGGCCCTCGTGGACAACCACATCTTCCAAGGCAACGAGCTCAACATTGATCCACGCCGCATGACCTTCAAACGGGTTCTCGATATGAACGACCGCTCGCTTCGCGAGATCATCATCGGCTTGGGCGGGCCCGCACAAGGAGTGCCGCGACAAGACGGATTCGACATAACCGTCGCCTCCGAAATCATGGCCGTCTTCTGCCTCGCGACGGACTTGGATGACCTCCGCGAGCGCCTCGGCCGGATCACTTTCGGATACAGCTATGACCGCCAGCCGGTCACGGTGGCCGATCTCGGCGTCCAGGGTGCCCTGACCATGCTGTTGAAGGACGCCATCAAACCGAATCTCGTGCAGACCATTGCGGGAACGCCGGCCCTGGTGCACGGTGGCCCGTTCGCCAACATCGCCCACGGCTGCAACTCGCTCATCGCCACACGGACGGCCCAACAACTCGCCGACATTGTGGTCACGGAAGCGGGATTCGGCGCCGACCTCGGTGCCGAAAAGTACATGGACATCAAGTCGCGCATCGCGGACGTGGCGCCGTCCGCCGTCGTCGTGGTCGCGACTATCAGGGCTCTCAAGATGCAGGGCGGCGTTCCGAAGGAGCTGCTCAAGGAGCCCAACGTCGAGGCGCTCGCTGCCGGCGTCGAGAACTTGAAACGGCACGTGCACAATGTCGAGAAGTTTGGCGTCACACCGGTTGTTGCAATCAACAAGTTCGCGACGGACACACGCGAAGAGCTCGAATGGCTGCTGGCTTGGTGCGCCCAGGAAGGAGTCCAGGCGGCGGTGGCGGATGTGTGGGGTCGCGGCGGAGGGGGCGACGGCGGTGACGAGCTCGCGGCGAAGGTCGCCGCGGCGGTGGCGGCAGCAACGCCGTCGGACTTCCGGCACTTGTACCCCCTTGGCCTGTCCGTTGAGGACAAGATCCGCACGATCGTGCAGGAAATCTATGGTGCCGACGGTGTGGAGTTTTCCGTCCCTGCGCTCAGGCGCCTCGCGGACATCCGGAGAAACGGCTGGAGCGGAATGCCCGTTTGCATGGCAAAGACGCAGTATTCATTCACTGACGACGCGTCCCAGTTGGGCGCCCCCAAGGGTTTCACGGTGCACGTCCGCGAGCTGATTCCCAAGACCGGGGCGGGCTTCATTGTCGCGCTGACGGGTGCTGTCATGACGATGCCGGGTTTACCTAAGGAACCCGCCGCGATGCGAATGGACGTCGATGAGCACGGCAATCCGGTGGGTCTCTTCTGACCCTCGCTCAGCTATGGGCCGTATGTAAGAAACCCTCGCTCACCTATAGGGCACTTTCGCGGGACGCTCGCTCACCCGTGGCGCCGGAAGGCGGCCGTACCGTCGTCCGAATCCCAGGCCTGTGGATAACTTCTGCGGGCATCCGCCCCTTTACGGCACAATGCGGGTATGCAAAACGAGCTCGCCCTTCCCGCCGAACTGCTTTCAGGACCGTTCACGCTCACCCAGGCCCAAGCCCAAGGTGTCCCGCGCGGCCGTCTGCTTCGCGCCGACGTCGAACGCGTCAGCCGTAGCCTCTACCGTCCGATCGGCTGGGACTTCGAACTTGAGTCCGCCGCACGTGCGTTGTCGGCTGCTACCCCGGGGGCCTGGATCTCGCACGTGACGGCAGCGCGCCTTCGCTCTTCCTGCCTTCCGCCGTGGCTTGCCGATTCTACGGAGCTGCACCTCAGCAAGCCCCGATCGTTGCCTGGAACCCGCCGCAAAGGCGTAATCGGGCACAGGGTGATCGCGGCCGAGAACGAGGTCGAATCGGTTGATGGAATACGGATCAGCACGCGCCCACGCACTTGGCTGGACATGGCCCGGCTGCTGCCTTTGAACGACCTCGTCTGTATGGGCGACGAGCTGATTCGAGTGCCCCGCCAGGCCCTGGAAGGACGGGACACGCCGTTCGCGACCCTTGAAGGACTGCGTGTTCTGGTGGAGCGCCATCCGAATTTGCAAGGCGTCGTCCGTGCCCGGCAGGCGCTCGAACTGATGCGCGTGGGCGCGGACTCGGCGCCGGAGTCCCTGCTTCGTTTGGCCATGCTGGACGCTGGAATCCCCGAACCCGAACTCCAGCTCAGCTTGCGAAGTGACGATCCGTTCTCGCCGTCGGCGGATTTGGGGTTCCGCCGACGGCGGGTCGCCATTCAGTACGACGGCGGCCATCACCTCGCGGAGGCCCAGACCCTCAGTGATCGACGCCGGAACAAAGCCTTCGAGGCAGCCGGATGGACCGTCCTCGTGTTCCGCAAGGACGATTTGGCAGATGGATTCGAGTCTGCCACCAAGAAGATCAAGAAGGCGCTCCGATCAGCGTGGGTCGATCCCGCCGTCGCATCCGGCTTTGCAAGCGCCGTGTAGCGAACGGGCGTTAAACGACGGACGCTCGCTCACCCGAAGGTGAGCGAGCGTCCGTCAAAAACCCGGCATAAGTGAGCGAGCGTTTAGCGCTCGACGTCGCCGCGGATGAAGGCCTCGACCTTTTCGCGGGCGATGTCGTCGTTGAACTGCTCCGGCGGGGACTTCATGAAGTAGCTGGAAGCGGAGAGCAGCGGGCCGCCGATGCCGCGGTCCAGGCCGATCTTGGCGGCGCGGATGGCGTCAATGATCACGCCGGCGGAGTTCGGGGAGTCCCAGACCTCGAGCTTGTATTCCAGCGACACCGGGGCGTCGCCGAAGTTGCGGCCTTCGAGTCGGACGAACGCCCACTTGCGGTCATCGAGCCAGGCGACGTAGTCGGACGGACCGATGTGGACGTCGTCGGCGTGCAGGACGGCTTCGACGTTGGAAGTCACGGCCTGGGTCTTGGAGATCTTCTTGGATTCCAGGCGGTCGCGCTCCAGCATGTTCTTGAAGTCCATGTTGCCGCCGACGTTGAGCTGGTACGTGCGGTCCAGCGTGACGCCGCGGTCTTCGAAGAGCTTGGCCATGACGCGGTGCGTGATGGTGGCACCGATCTGGCTCTTGATGTCATCGCCGACGATCGGCACACCAGCGGCGGTGAACTTGTCGGCCCATTCCTTGGTGCCCGCGATGAAGACCGGCAAGGCGTTGACGAAGGCGACACCGGCGTCGATGGCGCACTGGGCGTAGAAGTGCGCAGCATCCTCGGAACCCACCGGCAGGTAGCAGACCATGACGTCGGCCTTGGCTTCGCGCAGTGCGGCGACGATGTCCACTGCCTCTTCCGGAGCCTCGACGATGGTCTCGCGGTAGTACTTGCCCAGGCCATCCAGGGTGTGGCCGCGCTGCACGGTCACGCCAGTGGAAGGGACATCGGCGATCTTGATGGTGTTGTTCTCGCTGGCGCCGATGGCGTCCGCGAGGTCGAGGCCGACCTTCTTGCTGTCGACGTCGAAGGCAGCGACGAACTGGACGTCGTTGACGTGGTACTTGCCGAACTCAACATGCATCAGACCCGGAATCGTGGCCTGGGGGTCGGCATCGCGATAGTAGTGGACACCTTGGACCAGCGAAGCGGCGCAGTTACCTACGCCGACAATGGCGACACGAATCGGATGTGAAGACACGGAACTCCTTTGAGAACTAACCTCAGGTGCCTAGCGCGTCAGTACCTGTATGTACGACGGCGTCTTAAAGGCACAGCGCCATTCGGCGCTCTTAGCATTGTAACCAACCTGAACGGGGCCGGCTTTGTTCCCAGCCGGCCCCGCAAGTGTATTAAGTTTTTCGAATCTACTTCTGCGCCCACAGATTGATGTCGGACTCGACGGCGAACTCGTCAATCGCTGTCAGTTCCTCCGACGTGAAGTCGAGGTTGTTGATCGCAGACACGGTGTCCTCCAGCTGCGCCACACTTGACGCGCCCACCAGGGCAGAGGTCACCGGCGAACCCTTCGGCTGATCGCGCAGGATCCAAGCGATCGCCATTTGGGCGAGGGTCTGGCCGCGTCCTTCGGCGATGGCGTTCAAACCACGCACCCGGCTCAGCTTTTCCTCAGTCAGCGCCGATTCGGACAAGAACCGTTCCTTGGCGGCGCGGGAGTCCGCGGGGATTCCGTTCAGGTACCGGTTGGTGAGCATCCCCTGTGCCAGCGGGGAGAAGGCGATGGATCCCGCGCCAACCTGGTCAAGCGTTTCGTAAAGGTTGGGCGAACCGTTCTCGGTCCAGCGGTTCAGCATGGAATAGCTGGGCTGGTGGATGAGGAGCGGCGTGCCCATTTCCTTGAGAATCCGGGCTGCCTCAAGGGTCTGCTCCGGGGTGTAGGAGGAGATTCCGGCATAGAGCGCCTTGCCGGAGCGGACAGCGTGGTCCAGGGCGCCCATGGTTTCTTCCAGCGGGGTTTCCGGATCGGGACGGTGGCTGTAGAAGATGTCCACGTAGTCCAGTCCCATGCGCTGCAGCGACTGGTCAAGGCTGGAGAGCAGGTACTTGCGGGAGCCCCATTCTCCGTAGGGGCCGGGCCACATGTAGTAACCGGCCTTGGTCGAAATGACGAGTTCGTCGCGGTACGGCTTGAAGTCATCCTTCAGGTGGCGGCCGAAGTTCGTTTCAGCCGATCCGTCCGGCGGACCGTAGTTGTTGGCAAGGTCGAAGTGGTTGACACCCAGATCGAAGGCCCGGCGCAGGATGGCGCGCTGCTCTTCGAAACGCTTGTCGTCGCCGAAGTTGTGCCACAGTCCCAGCGAGATCGCGGGAAGTTTGAGGCCGCTGCGTCCGACGCGGCGGTAGGGCATGGTTTCATAGCGGTTTTCCGCAGCCGAATAAGTCATACCTACCATCCTGCCACCGCCTTCGAGGCTCGAAGCGCGATGTCCGTCATGTGGGCACGCTCACTTAAGGGCACAGTCACTCAAGGCGCACGACGGCGGCGCTCTCCCCCGGGAGGGTCAGCTCTCCGTTCCCGACGGCGGCCGCGGAGTCCGTGGCGAGCAAGACTTCACCGCCCATCGCCTTCGTCAGGGTCCGGTCCCCGAAGTTGCAAGCAACCCTCACGGCTCCCCTGCTGAGAACGAGCCATTTGTCCTCTTCGCTGAAGTCGACGTGGGTGTCGGTGAATCCACCGCCCGCTAGCTCCGGCGTCGAGCGCCTGAGGTTCGCAAGCGCCCGGTAGAGTTCCAGTAATCGGGCGTGATCGCCGTCGTGCGCTTCCTCCCACTTGAGCTTGGAGCGTTCGAAGGTCTCCGGGTCTTGGGGGTTCGGCACCAACGCGGGGTCCCAGCCCATCCGTTCGAATTCCTTGAGCCGGCCCTTTGCCGTGGCCTCTGCGAGCCATTCCTCGGGATGCGACGTGAAAAACTGCCAGGGCGTGGACGCGCCGAATTCTTCGCCCATGAAGAGCATCGGGGTGAATGGCGACGTCATGGTCAGCACGGCGGCCAACGCGAGCCTCCCGTACGACAGGCTGGAACTCAGGCGGTCACCGGCGGCGCGGTTGCCGATTTGATCGTGGTTCTGGTTGCAGACCACCAACGCGGCAGGATGAACCAGCCCCGGGCGGATGGGGCGGCCATGGTGCCTGCCGCGGAAACTTGAGTAGCTCCCGTCGTGGAAGAAACCGTGTTCAAGCACCTTTGCCAGTGCGCCCAAGGAATCGAAATCCGCGTAGTAGCCGGCAGTCTCGCCTGTGAGGTTGACGTGCACGGCGTGGTGGAAGTCGTCGCTCCACTGACCTTCCAGGCCGTAGCCATTGGTGTCCCGGCGGTAGATGAGGCGAGGGTTGTTCAGGTCCGATTCCGCGATCAAGGTCTTGGGGACGCCAGTTTCGGCTTCGATCCCGTCCGCGAGGCTGGCGAGGTCTTCCAGGATATGGACGGCCCGCTCATCGCGGAGGGCGTGTACGGCGTCGAGGCGTAGCCCGTCCACGTGGAAGTCCCTCAACCACATAGCGGCATTGTCCAGGATGTATTGACGGACTTCGTCGGAACCGGGGCCGTCCAGATTCACTGAGTCGCCCCAGGTGTTGCCTTCGCCGGACTTCAGGTAGGGGCCGAACTTCGGCAGGTAGTTCCCGCTGGGTCCCAGATGGTTGTAGACCACATCCTGGATCACACCGAGTCCGGCAGCATGCGCGGCATCCACGAATCGCTGATAGGCCTCCGGTCCGCCGTAAGCCTCGTGGACGGCGAACCACAGCACGCCGTCGTAGCCCCAGTTGTGGGCGCCGTTGAACGCATTGACAGGCAGGAGCTCCACAAAGTCGATTCCAAGTTCAACGAGGTAATCCAGCTTTCCCACGGCCGCGTCCAGGGTGCCTTCCGGCGTGAAGGTTCCGAGGTGGAGCTCATAGATAACCGCGCCGCCGAGCCCGCGCCCCGCCCAATCCGTATCGTTCCAGGCATACGACGAGGCGTCGAAGGTGCGGGAAAGAGCGTGCACCCCGTCCGGCTGGTGCTGCGATCTGGGGTCGGGAAAGGGACCCTCGCCGTTCACCAGATAGCCGTAGTCGGTCCCGGGCTGCCTTGGTACGTCCGCCGTCCACCAGCCCGCGGCGCCGTCGTCGTGCGACCGCATATCGTGGCGCTGCTCCTTCGCGAGCAGAGTGACAGATTCCGCAAACGGGGCCCATACATCGAACCGTTTCCCGGCGCTGGTCTTCTCGGCCATCGCTCCCCCTCAATCGTCTTGTCCGGGCTTCGTTTGCCCGCCGTTGTTGGTGCTCCGACTAGCCAATGGGTACGAGCAAGGCCACCGGGTATCTCTGCAGAAGCCTTGCGACGTGAACCTCGCCCGGAGGGTAGCTGTTGCCTGTCAGTTCATCCCGGACCGCGCTCCCAAGACGAATGAAGGTGTCCTGCCACCCTCCGTTCCGCTCAAGCTTCCGCGGGAGCCTCGTGGCCAAAGTGATGGCACCGCCCCCGGTGGCAAGGGCGCCACGGTCGAACGCGATCAGATGTTCGGCCGCATGACCCTGGGCATCGACAGCGCTGTAACCGCCGAAAAGCTCCGGCCGGTCCCGGCGCAAGCGCAGTGCCCTGGATGTCACCAACAACTTGGCCAGCTCGTCCCGCGCGTCAGTCTGGACACCGGCGTCGAGGGCTGCGAGGGCGGCCTTCCGCCGTTCGAAGTCGACCGCGCGCCGGTTGTCCGGGTCGGTGAGTGAACGATCCCAGAACTCGGTCCCCTGGTAGACGTCCGGTACGCCCGGCATGGTCAGCTGGACCATCTTCGCCGACAGTGAGTTGGACGTCCCGTACGGGTCCACCAGGGCAACGAACTCTTCCAGGGCGGCCGTCAGCTCGGGCATATCGAAGGCGGCGTCGACGGCGGAGGCGAGCGTCGCTTCGAACGCTTCGTTCGGCTCGGTCCAGCTGGTGGAGTTGCCGGCTTCGCGGGCAGCCTTGAGGACGTAACCCTGGAGGCGTTCACGGCTGGCCGGCCACGCACCTGCGATGGCTTGCCATACGAGGGCTGCGAGTGGCCCGTCGGGAATCGGGGCCAGTTCCTGCATGCGGTCCACGAACGCTTCCCATTCGGGGACTGCCTCGGAGATCGCGGAGATCCTGGCGCGGGTGTCTTCGCTGCGCTTGGTGTCGTGCGTGGTGAGGGTGGTCATGGACAGCGGCAGCAGCGCCTGGCGACGTACCATCCGTTCGTGGAATCCGGGCGCGGACAAGGCGAATTCCGTCGGATCCGCTCCCACCTCAGTCAGCGTGCCAAGGCGTGTGTAGCGGAAAAACGCGGTGTCTTCCACGCCCTTGGCCATGACCATGCCGGAGGTCTGCTGGAAGCGGCGGCCCAGTTCATGGCTGGCCTCGAGCAGCAGCGGAAGCAGTGCCTTGATGACGGGTTCCAACTCCGGCCTGGTGCGGGCAGCCCTTTCGACGGCCTCCACCAAGGTGTCTTTGCCATACGGGAGGTAGCTCCGGTAGACGTGAAACGAAGCGATGATTTCAGCCAGCGCGTCAACCACCTCCGGGCTGGCTACCCCTGAATTGGGCAGCTCCGGAGAGTCCGGGACGAGCCGTGCGAGCCGCAGGATTTCCGAATGCAGGATGCCGTCCGTGATGCGCCGCTTGGTCCCGTGGATCATGGCTTGGTAATCGGCGGGCGAGCCGGTGCCCCGGAGCCTGGCATCCAAGGCGTCAAGGTGCGCTTCGGCGTCGGGATCCACGAAAAGGCGGTCGACGTCAGCGAGGGCGTCGTACCCGGTGGTCCCCTCACAGTCGAAGTTCTCCGGAAGTTCCTCCCCTGGCTCCAGGATCTTCTCGACGAGCAGATAGGAGCCGGCCGTGGTTTCCTTCAGGCGCTCCAAGTACCCGGCCGGGTCCGCGAGCCCGTCCGGATGATCGATCCTCAGCCCGTCAACAAGCCCGCCCTGGAACCATCGGGCGATCTCCGCGTGGGCTTCATCGAAGACCCAAGGGATTTCGACGCGGATCCCGGCGAGAGTGTTTACCGCGAAGAAGCGGCGGTAATTCAGTTCGTCGTCGGCCCGGCGCCAGCCGACCAGCTCGTAGTGCTGGCGCGCATGGACCTCGCTGGCGTTGTCACCTTCGGCATAGCTTCCTTCGGCCAGCGGGAAGCGGTGATCGAAGTAGCGCAATTCGCCGTCGACGACTTCCAGCTTGTCGACGTCGTGATCGCTCCCTAGGACCGGAAGACGGAGCTTTCCGCCGCCGAAGTCCCAGTCGACGTCGAACGCTTCCGCGTAGCGGGAGTCCCTGCCCTCTTTGAGCAGGGACCACCACCAAGCATTATGCGGGGGCGACGCGACTCCCATGTGATTGGGGACAATGTCTACCAACACCCCGAGGCCGGCTTCCCGAGCCGCCTTGGAGAGCGCCGCGAGCCCTTCGACGCCGCCGCGCGAAGCATCAACGGTGGAGGGGTCGGTGACGTCGTAACCGTGATCCGAGCCCTCCTCCGCCGTCAGGATGGGCGACAGGTAAACCCAATCCACCCCGAGCTCGCGCAGATAACCCGTGAGGGCAGCAGCGTCCTGGAGCGTGAACGACGGCCTGATCTGGAGCCTGTACGTGGAGACGGGTGTCCTCATGATCCCCCGTTCTTGTGGGCGCGTGGCTTCCTGGGCTTCTTCGGTGCAGCGCCGGGCTTGTTTTCGGGGTCAGCCTTCGGCTCCGAAGCATGGTGCTTTTTCGGTTCAGGGGTTGCTTCCGGTACAACCTGGAGCTTCCGGGTGGACGGCGACGGTGTAGCCGGCGAAGTCAAGGAAGCCGTTTCGGTGGTGGCCGTCTGCGACAGCGCGGCGAGGGACGCGGCCACGGAATGGTCCGGGTCCGTGTCCGGGACGCTGTGTGCCCTCAGCACCACGAGTGATTTGGCCCCAACACCCAGGACTGCTTCTGCCTGCACGGGTTCGGTGTCGGCTCCGCCGCCGGCGGTGTCGATGATGATGTCCCACGCGGGTGCGTATTCGTCCGAGGGCACCTTGAAACCGACTTCGTCGTCGTGGGCGTTGAAGTACAGCAGGAAGTTGACGTCCGTGATGCGCCGGCCTTGGTTGTCCCGGCCGCGGATCCCGTCACCGTTGAGGAACACGCCCACGGAGCGGCCGAAGCCGCTGTCCCAGTCCGACGGCGTCATGGTGGTTCCGTCGACGTCAAGCCATACGATGTCCGGAAGCCGTTCGCCTTCTCCTCGCAGTACCGGGCGTCCGTCGAAGAAGCGGCTGCGCCTGAAGGTGGGGTGCTTGGCGCGCAAGGCACTGACCGCTGCCGTGAACTCCACTAGCGGCTGGTCCACGCTGTCCCAGTTGATCCACGTCAGTTCGGAATCCTGGCAGTAGCCGTTGTTGTTGCCCCGCTGCGTCCGGCCAAGCTCGTCACCGTGCAGCAGCATCGGGACACCCTGGGACAAGAGCATGGAGGCGATGAAGTTCCGCTGCTGGCGGGCACGAAGGCCAAGGACCTTCGGGTCCTCCGTGGGTCCTTCGACGCCGCAGTTCCAGGAACGGTTGTGGGATTCTCCGTCGTTGTTCCCTTCGCCGTTCGCCTCGTTGTGCTTCTCGTTGTAGGACACCAAGTCAGCCAGAGTGAATCCGTCGTGGGCCGTGACGAAGTTGATGGACGCCACCGGGCGCCGGCCGGAGTGCTCGTAAAGGTCCGCCGATCCGGTCAACCGCGAGGCGAACTCGCCCAAAGTGGAGGGCTCGCCGCGCCAGAAGTCGCGGACCGTGTCCCGGTACTTGCCGTTCCATTCCGTCCACTGCGGCGGGAAATTGCCCACCTGGTAACCGCCGGGACCGACGTCCCACGGCTCGGCGATCAGCTTGACCTGCGAAACCACGGGATCCTGCTGGATGAGTTCGAAGAAGGTGGACAGCTTGTCCACATCGTAGAACTCGCGGGCCAGCGTGGATGCGAGGTCGAAGCGGAAACCGTCCACGTGCATTTCGGTGACCCAATAGCGCAGCGAATCCATGAGCAGCTGCAGCGAATGCGGACTGCGCACGTTCAGCGAATTGCCGGTGCCCGTGTAGTCCATGTAGTGCTTCTCGTCGCCCTCCATCAGACGGTAGTACGCGGAGTTGTCGATGCCCTTGAAAGACAGCGTGGGGCCGAGGTGGTTGCCTTCGGCTGTGTGGTTGTACACGACGTCGAGAATGACCTCGATGCCGGCCCGGTGGAGGGAACGGACCATGGCCTTGAAGTCCTGGACCTGCTGGCCGGTATCGCCCTTGGAACTGTAGCTGTTGTGCGGGGCAAAGAACCCGATCGTGTTGTAACCCCAGTAGTTGTTCAGTCCTTTGTCCTGCAGGATGCCATCGTTCGTGAACTGGTGCACCGGCATGAGCTCGATCGCCGTCACCCCGAGCTTTTGCAAGTGGGAAATCACCGCCGGATGGGCCACGCCGGCGTACGTGCCGCGCTGCTCCTCAGGAACCTCGGGGTGGAGCTGGGTCAGGCCCTTGACGTGCGCCTCGTAAATCACGGACCGGTGGTACGGGATCCGCGGGAGGTGGTCCCCGTCCCAGTCGAAGAACGGGTTGATGACTACGCCCATCATCATGTGGGGCGCGGAATCCTTGTCATTGCGGGAGTCCGGATCCCCCATGTTGTACGAGAAAAGCGCCGGGTCCCAGTCGATCTGCCGGTGGATGGCCTTGGCGTACGGGTCCAGGAGGAGCTTGTTGGGATTGAAGCGCTGCCCGCTAGCAGGGTCGTACGGACCGTGCACGCGGTAGCCATACTTCTGTCCGGGCTGGACGTGCGGAAGGTAGCAATGCCATACATAGCCGTCCACCTCGCTGACGGTGTAGGAAATCTCTTCCCCATCGTCGTCGAAGAGACACAACTCCACCTTTTCCGCCTTCTCGCTGAACAGCGCGAAGTTGGTTCCCGTGCCATCGAAGGTGGCCCCCAACGGGTATGCGGATCCTGGCCAAACGTCCATGTGTTCTCCTTCATGTGCCGGATAACTTTCTGCCAGCCTAGCGAGACTATGCGACTTTCACGGAACATCCGGGATCATCCGGCGCGATGTTCCCCGAGAAATCGGAAGACGTCGGGGACCGCCCGGGCGATGCCGGAAGCGGTCAACGGGCCGCCCCTGGAGGCCGCGCTACCAGCCATTCCGTGGATGCTCGCGCCGACGGCGGCTACCGCAGCCCAGCGCTCGTCAGGGGCGATTCCCAGTGCGGCGAAGGGTCCGTCGTCGTCGAGCCCGGATTCCGCGTACGCTGCAGCCAACGCGCCGACGATCCCGCCAAGGACATCCCCGCTGCCTGCCGTTGACATCCACGGATTTCCGTCCGACTGGCTGAAGACCCTCCCGGAAGGCGAAGCAACCACTGTTGTGGCACCTTTGAGCAGCACGACGGCGCCCGTGTGTTCGGCCGCTAGCCGGGCGAAGTGCACGGTCCGCGATTCCACGTCTTCACGCGTGACACGCACTTCACCTCGGCCAAGAAGGGCCGCGAGCTCACCGGCGTGCGGGGTGAGAATCCAGTTCGGCGGGCAGCGTTCCGGCAGGAGCTCGAGGGCTCCGGCGTCGACGACGGCGGGTTGGCCGGCACTGGACGCCGACGCCAGTACGTCACGGGCCCGCTGGAGTTGTTCGACACCGTCCAGGCCAGGACCGAGCAGCCACGCCTGGACCCGCCCGGGCTCGGCGGGCTCCCAGATGGCTTCGGGGGTCCGCGCCAGGACCTGCCGCGCGACCACTTCCGGGCCGAGGTACCGCACCATGCCCGTCCCGGCCGCCGACGCGGCCTGGACACAGAGCGCCGCAGCCCCGGTGTAGCGCCCGGAACCTGCCACGATGCCCAGGACTCCCCTGGTGTACTTCTGGGCCCGGCGCCCCGGGTCCGGAAGCACGGCGGCCAGGTCAGGGGCGGAGAAACGGCGCAGGGCAGGTGCCGGAAGATTTTCCTCGATGCCTATGGGTACCAGGATCACGCGGCCGGCGCTGCCCTCACCCGGATCGGCCATCAGCCCGGCTTTGATTCCCCCGAATGCCACGGTCAGCCGCGCCGTCAATACAGGCCAGTGGACCTCCCCTGTGTCGGCGTCCACGCCGCTGGGAGTATCGCAGGCCACCACCAGGCCGGGCCTGAGTTCTTCCAAGGCGGCAACCAATTCCGCGGCCGAACCGCGGAGGCCGCCCCGGGCACCAGTGCCCAGGATCGCGTCGATGACTACGTCGTCGCCGGCAATCAGCACGGCTAGTTCTTCGGCGTTGTCCTCATCCAAAACGTGAACGCGTCCACCGGCGGCGCGGAAGGCCGCGAGGGCGTCCGGATGGGCCGAACCGGCGGTGAGTACCGCCGTCGTGCGCATGCCGCGCCTCGCGAGCGTTGCCGCGGCGAAGAGGCCGTCCCCGCCGTTGTTCCCTTTGCCGGCCAGCACCGTGACGCTCGAGCCGTACAGGCGACGCCCCTCGGAACGTAGTTCCCGAACGACGGCGTTTGCCAGACCGTAGGCTGCGCGCTGCATGAGAACAGCGCCTTCGCCGGCATCAAGAAGCGGTTGTTCCGCTGCCCTGATCTGTGTTCCGGTGAAGGCGCTGATCATGGTTTCTTGCGCTGCTACGCTTCGGCGATGACCATGGCAGTGGCGATTCCGCCATCGTGGCTCATGGACACGTGCCAGCGCTTCACGCCTATGGAATCGGCAACTGCCAGGACGGTGCCCTTCACCTTGATGGTGGGGCCGTTCTGGTCCAGGCCGATCCAGCAGTCCTGCCAGTTCATGCCTGCGGGAGCTCCCAAGACCTTGGCCACGGCCTCCTTGGCCGCGAAGCGCGCGGCCAAGGACCGCGTGTTGAGCTCGCGTTCCGCGGGAACGAACAAACGGTCACGGAGGCCCGGGGTCCGCTCGAGTTGGCGCCCGAAGCGCTCTATGTCTACGACGTCTACGCCTATGCCAACAATCATGCCGTTATTCTACGGTCACGCTCTTGGCGAGGTTGCGCGGCTGGTCCACGTCGTACCCCTTGGCCTTGGCGAGCTCTGCGGCAAAAATCTGCAGCGGAACAGTGGTGAGAAGCGGCATCAGCAGTGTGGGCGTCTGGGGGACGTAGAAAACGTGCTCGGCGTAAGCCCGCACGGCTTCGTCGCCTTCCTCGGCGATCACCAGCGTGCGCGCACCGCGGGCGCGGATTTCCTGGATGTTGCTGACAACCTTCGCGTGGAGGGAATCGCGGCCCCGAGGCGAGGGAACCACCACAAAGACGGGCTGCCCTTCGTCGATCAGGGCGATCGGACCGTGCTTGAGCTCACCGGCAGCGAACCCTTCAGCGTGGATATACGCGATTTCCTTGAGCTTCAGCGCGCCCTCGAGTGCTACCGGGAAGCCCACATGGCGGCCCAGGAAGAGGACCGACTTCTCGTCCTTCATGCTGCGGGCGAGCTCGCGGAGGGGACCCGCGTTGTCGAGGATCTTCTGGATGTGGGCGGGGATCTTTCCAAGGTCCGCCAGGACGTCCTTGATCTGGCCGGAGAAGATGTTTCCGCGCAACTGGGCGAGGTAGAGGCCCAGGAGGTAGGCGGCGGTGATCTGGGCCAGGAACGCCTTGGTGGAAGCGACGGCGATCTCCGGACCGGCGTGGGTGTAGAGAACGGCGTCGGATTCGCGCGGGATGGTGGATCCGTTGGTGTTGCAGATGGAGATCGTCTTGGCGCCCTGTTCGCGGGCGTAACGGACCGCCATCAGGGTGTCCATGGTCTCGCCGGACTGGCTGATGGACACCACCAGGGTGTTGGCGTCAACGATCGGGTCGCGGTAGCGGAATTCGTGCGCAAGCTCCACCTCGGTGGGGATGCGGCACCAGTTCTCGATGGCGTACTTGGCGACCATCCCGGCGTATGCGGCCGTGCCACAGGCCAGGACGATGATCTTGTTGACCTGCTTGAGCAACTCTGGGTCGATCCGGAGCTCGCTCAAAGTCAGCTGGCCGTTGATGTCCGAGCGGCCGAGGAGGGTTTGGGTGACCGCGTCGGGCTGGTCGTGGATTTCCTTCTCCATGAAGGAGCTGAAGCCGCCCTTTTCCGCAGAAGCCGGGTCCCAGTCAACGTGGTATTCCTTGCCCTGGGCGGGGGCGCCGAAGAAGTCCGTGATCTCCACGGTGTCGGCGGTGATGGTGACGATCTGGTCCTGGCCAAGCTCGACGGCGCGGCGCGTGTGGTCGATGAAACCGGAAACGTCGGAGCCAAGGAAGTTCTCGCCTTCCCCCAGTCCGACGACAAGGGGGGAATTGCGACGCGCGGCGACGACGACGTCGGGCCGTTCCGCGTGCACGGCGAGGAGCGTGAACGCGCCTTCGAGCCGCTGGCACGCGAGCTGCATCGCCTTGGTGAGCCTGCCGTTGGAGGAGTCGCCATTGAGTTGGTTGCGGAAAATATCGCCCAGCAGTGCTGCCGCCACCTCGGTGTCCGTCTCCGATTCGAAAGTGACACCCTTGGCGATGAGCTCCTGCTTGAGCTCGGCGAAGTTTTCGATGATTCCGTTGTGGATCATCGCCAGGCGTCCGCCATCGGCCAGATGCGGGTGGGCGTTCTGGTCGGTGGGTCCGCCGTGGGTGGCCCAACGGGTGTGGCCGATGCCGGTCAGCGAGTCCGGGAGCGGATTTCCCTCGAGCTCGTTCAGTAGATTACTCAGTTTTCCGGACTTCTTCCGGGCTGTGATGGCTCCATCAGCCACCACTGCCACTCCGGCTGAATCATAGCCCCGGTATTCAAGCCTCCGGAGTCCTTCAAGTACGACGTCGAGGGCCGAGTGCCCGGCATCTGCCCGGCGGGATGAATTGCCAACGTAACCTACGATTCCACACATGCCTACAAGAGTAGCGGTTGCCCCGCGAAATGGACGTAGGATATCCGGGCCCGCAATCAGCCCAGGCCGCGGAATATGCAGGTACATGCACCTTTTCCGGGAGAGCATGCTCACACAAAATCTGCCCGCCGTTCATGCTGTATTTCCGGATCAGCCAACGGAGGGGCAGAATCTCTATGGTGACTTTGCAACGCAACGAAGCGAACGGCGACAGCTCCTCTCCGTTCGTGGAACTGGACAGGCAGACGTGGTCCCGGCTCGGTGCGCAGATGGAGCAGCCGCTTAACGAAGAGGACATCATCCGGCTTCGCGGCCTTGGCGATCCCCTGGACATGAAGGAAATCCGCGAGGTCTACCTCCCGCTCTCCCGCTTGTTGCACCTCTATGTCCAGGCGTCACAACAGCTTCATGCAGCCACAACCACCTTTCTTGGAGAGCAGACCCAGCGCACGCCCTTCGTGATCGGCGTCGCGGGTTCGGTGGCAGTCGGCAAGTCCACTATCGCCCGCGTGCTGCGCGAGATGCTCCGCCGCTGGCCCGGCACCCCGAACGTCGAACTCATCACCACCGACGGGTTCCTGTATCCCCTCGCCGAGTTGAAGCGCCGGCACTTGCTTGAACGCAAGGGCTTTCCGGAGTCCTACGACCGCCGGGCTTTGCTTCGTTTCGTGAGTGCGATCAAGGGGGGCGCCGAAGAAGTCCGGGCTCCTTGGTATTCGCACGTCACCTACGACATCGTCCCGGACAAGGAAGTAGTGGTCCGGCGGCCCGACGTCCTGATCGTCGAGGGCCTCAACGTGTTGGCCCCTGCGCGTCCCCGGCAGGACGGCCGGCAAGGCTTGGCCCTGAGCGACTTCTTTGATTTCTCCATTTACGTTGACGCCAAGACTTCCTACATCGAAGACTGGTACGTGGACCGTTTCCGCAAGCTTCGAAGCACCGCGTTCGCCCAGCCGGAATCCTACTTCCACCGTTACGCGACGCTCTCCGATGCCGAGGCCGAAGCCACTGCACGCGGCATTTGGAAGCGGATCAACGAGCCCAACCTTGAGGAAAACGTGCTCCCCACCCGCGGCCGGGCGCAACTTGTCCTCACCAAGGATGCCGACCATTCCATCCGCCGCATGCTACTCCGAAAGGTCTAGCACGGATGTGCTACAACTGCGGCCCCAGCCGAAGGTCCTTCGCGACGCTTCTTGCCGCAGGGGCGGGAATGGCGGCCTTGGCGGCCTGCAGCCCGGATACCCGGGTCGCCTCGCCCACGTCGGCACCGTCCCCCTCGGGTCTCCAAACCGCGACGCCGACCGTGGCGACCACGACGGCGGTTCCCACCGCAGCGGCGAGCGAGCCGCCGTCGAGCGCACCGCCGTCGAAGGCTCCGCCGTCGGGGGTCCTGTCCCAGCAGTTTTCCTTGAGCGACCCGGCGAGCCAGTGGGTCATCGTCAACAAGCACCGGCCGCTGACCCCCTTGCAGTTTGTCCCTCCCGACCTGGTACAGCCCCGCGTGCAACTCGCAGTCAGCGGAGAGGCGTCCCTCCTCAACAGCACCACCGCCGCAGCGGCCGAAAAGCTCTTCGCAGCAGCCGCCTCGGAAGGCGCCACCATGACCTTGGCGTCCGGTTACCGCTCCTTCCAGACCCAAACCGCCACATACAACGGCTACGTGAGCACGCGCGGCCAGGCCTCGGCGGACACGGCTTCCGCCCGTCCCGGCTTCTCGGAACACCAGACCGGTTGGGCCTTCGACATCGGCGACGGCGGCGGGGCGTGCAGCTTCGAACCCTGCTTCGCTGATCAGCCGGCGGCCGTCTGGGCCAAAGCGAATGCGTACAAGCACGGATTTGTTGTCAGGTACCCGTGGATGCTCAATGAGATCACGGGCTACTACTACGAGCCCTGGCATTTGCGATTCGTCGGGGTTGAGGCTGCGACGGATATGGCCAAGCGGGGCATCGGCACCCTCGAGGAGTACTTTGGACTCGAAGCGGCGCCGGGCTACCCCTAACGGTTGATTAACCAGGAAAGTTTCCGACACTCCCGAAAATTGAACGGCCGCTCACTTTGAATTTACAAGCATGCACTAGCTTGGTGCCATGTTGAGTGGATTTAAGAATTTCATTCTGAAGGGCAACGTCGTAGACCTTGCCGTAGCCGTCGTCATGGGTGCCGCCTTCGGTGCAGTTGTTGATGCACTCGTCAAGAACGTCCTCATGCCGCTGATCGCTGCCTTGGTTGGATCCCCCAACTTTGACAGTTTCGCGAAGGTGACCATCAACGGAAATGACCTGCAGTTCGGCGTTTTGCTGACCGCGATCGTCAACTTCGTCCTGGTAGCAGCCGCAATCTATTTCGTCGTGGTGGCTCCGATGAACCACCTCATCGAGCGCCGCAACGCCAAGTTGGGCATCACGGAAGACGAGCCGGCGGCGGACCCCGCGGTCACGCTCCTCACGGAGATCCGCGACAGCCTGGCTCAAAGATAAGCACGGCCTCAATTGAAATAACTGTGGCCCGCCTCCTTATGGAGACGGGCCACAGTTGCTTGCTGGTTTCGGGGCTAGACTGCCAGTTCGCGTGGAATGGCGAGGCGGTCTTCGACGACGCCGGCGAGTTCGGTGCATATGCGGGTGGCCGTTTCCATGTCCGCGGCTTCCACCATCACGCGCACCAGTGCTTCGGTGCCCGACGGCCGAAGGAGCACGCGGCCGGTGTCACCAAGTTCGAGCTCAGCGGCGGCCACTGCGGCAGCGACGCCTTCATCCGTGGCGGCGCGTGATTTGTCCACGCCCTTCACGTTGATCATGAGCTGCGGCAGCTTGGTCATGACGCGGGCAAGGTCTTGGAGGGTCCGTCCGGTGCCGGCCACCTGGGCGGCGATCTGAAGTCCGGTCAGGACGCCGTCGCCGGTGGTGGCGTAATCGGAGAAGATCACGTGGCCCGACTGCTCTCCGCCAAGGCTGAAGCCGCCGTCGCGCATTGCCTCCAGGACGTACCGGTCCCCCACCGCGGTCTCGCGGATGGTGATTCCAGCTTCACGCAAGGCGATCTTGAGTCCGAGGTTGCTCATCACGGTGGCTACCAGGACGTCGTCCTTCAGTTTTCCGGACTTCTTCAGGGCGAGGGCCAGGATCGCCATGATCTGGTCACCGTCAACCTCGTTGCCTTCATGGTCCACGGCCAGGCAGCGGTCGGCGTCGCCGTCGTGGGCAATGCCGAAGTCCGCACCGTGCTTGACGACCGCTTCCTTCAGCTGGCCGAGGTGGGTGGAACCGACGCCGTCGTTGATGTTCAGGCCGTCGGGTTCAGCACCGATCACAACAACTTCGGCGCCGGCGCTGGCGAAGACCTGCGGGGAACAGCCGCTGGCTGCACCGTGGGCGCAGTCGAGGACGACCTTGAGGCCTTCAAGGCGGTGCGGCAGGGTGCCGAGCAGGTGGACGATGTAGCGGTCCTCGGCGTCCGAGAAGCGCTGGATCCGGCCGACGTCGCCGCCCACGGGGCGTGAGGGTTCCTTGCCGAGCTGGGCCTCGATCGCGTCCTCAACCTCGTCCGGGAGCTTCTGCCCGCCGCGGGCAAAGAACTTGATGCCGTTGTCCGGCGCGGGGTTGTGCGAAGCCGAGATCATGACGCCGAAATCGGCATCGAGATCGGCGATGAGGTAGGCCGCTGCGGGCGTGGGCAGCACACCGGCGTCGTACACGTCGATGCCGGAACTCGAAAGTCCGGCTTCCACCGCTGCGGCGATAAACTCCCCGCTGGCGCGCGGATCCCGGGCGACCACGGCGCGGGGCCGCGTTCCGTTGGCCGCACGCTCGTGGCCAAGGACCACTGCGGCAGCTTGGGCCAACTGAAGAGCAAGCTCCGCGGTGAGCAATCCATTGGCGAGACCACGCACGCCATCTGTTCCAAATAATCTAGCCATCGCGTCCCAGTCTAGACGACGGTTGCAGGGGCCGAGCGAAGGAGTGCCGGAAGGGCCGTGCATACTCCTTCAACCGCGCGATCGCTAGAGTGGAACTACTTGACTTGCGCTTTTTGCTCCACTCTAGTAATGCCCCTTAACAAGTATCTACGATTACCGCATGACACCTAGCTCTGGGGGCTTGGCGCTCGAAATAATTGTCCCCGTATTCAACGAGTCCGCCATACTCGAACGAAGCATTTATCGGCTTGCCGACTATCTTTCTCGGGAATTGTTGTACAGCTGGAAAATCACGATTGCCGATAACGCGAGCACGGACGCGACCGGTTTAATTGCGCGGAAGCTCGCTGATGAGGTTCCCAATGTCAGTTATCGGCGCCTTGAGACAAAGGGGCGGGGTTTCGCGCTCCGCGACGCCTGGACCTCGTCTGAAGCGAAAGTTCTGGCATATGTCGACGTGGACCTCTCGACCGATTTGGCGGCGTTGCCGCCGCTTATCGCTCCCCTGCTTTCCGGACACTCGGATGTCAGCATCGGCACCCGCCTCGGCCGGACTTCGAGAGTAGTCAGAGGTCCCAAACGGGAATTCATCTCCCGGAGCTACAACCTGATTCTTAAACGGACCATGCAGGTCCAGTTTTCCGACGCCCAGTGCGGCTTTAAGGCCGTCAGGGCAGAAGTCGCGCATCGGCTGCTTCCTTATGTGAAGGACAACTGCTGGTTCTTCGACACCGAACTGTTGATCTTGGCGGAGCGGGCAGGGCTTCGAATCCACGAGATTCCCGTCGACTGGATCGACGATCCAGACAGCAGGGTGGATATCCGCCAAACGGCCATCGACGATATCAGGGGCCTCGTGCGCGTCGCGGGTTCCATGATGAAGGGAAATATCCCTTTGCAAGCGATATACGCGGAGCTGGGGCGAGGACCTATCGCCGCGCCAACGCGTCCAAGTTTCTTCGGCCAAGTGATACGTTTCGGAATCGTCGGCGCGTTCTCCACTCTTGCTTTTGCTTTGCTATATCTGCTGTTCCAGGGCCCGTTTGGTCCCCAGCAGGGAAACTTCCTGGCCCTGTTGCTCACGGCCATCGCGAACACGGCTGCCAACCGCCGCTTCACGTTCAGGATCCATGGACCCGAGCGGCAGTTCACCCAACAGTTTCAAGGCCTCGTGGTGTTCCTGGCCGCCTGGGGAATCACTTCCTCTTCCCTGCTACTACTACATGCCATCCATCCGGACGCGTCGCCCAGCACTGAGCTTTTCGTCCTGACCTGCGCAAACATATTTGCAACTCTTGTCCGATTCGTGCTGCTCCGGATCTGGGTCTTCCGGGTTCGTCGGTCGGAGGAACGGCGTGGCGTGGCTCCCATTAAGCAGTTGGCAGTTTGAGCAACAAAACCAGCCGACTTCCCGGACAAGCAGTCCCGGGCACCGTCATCGGGGGCCCTTCGCAGGTCATCCGAAAGTGGTTTCGCGGGAATCCCGCGAATGCGGCGTGGGCGCGCCCGGCGCTTCTTGGCCTCCTCGTTCTCACGTCAGTCCTTTATGCATGGGGACTCGACCAAAACGGTTGGGCAAACTCTTACTACTCGGCCGCCGCCATGGCCGGTTCGGAAGATTGGACGGCATTCTTCTACGGCTCCTCGGACCCAGGCAATGCAATAACAGTTGACAAGCCTCCCCTGTCATTGTGGATCATGTCCCTCTCCGTGCGGATTTTCGGGCTTAACTCATGGAGCATCCTCCTGCCGCAAGCCCTGATGGGTGTACTCAGCGTCTATTTGCTGTACCGGATGGTAACGAAGCGAACCGACCCCGCAACTGGCCTGCTTACAGGGCTTTTCTTCGCGATTACCCCAGTGGCAACCGTCATGTTTCGGTACAACAACCCTGATGCGCTGCTGGCGCTCCTCATGATCGGGGCCGCCTACGGGACCCTTGAAGCGATCGACGCGGGTAGGCTGCGCTGGCTGCTCGTCGCGGGAGCCTGTGTTGGCGCCGGGTTCCTAGCCAAACAACTCCAGGTCCTGCTCATTCTCCCGGCGCTCGCCGTGAGTTACCTCGCCTTTTCCCGTGCCGCGGTCGTCAGGCGGTTTATGCATCTAGGTGCGGCGTTCTTTGTGGCGGCGCTCGTGGGTGGCTGGTGGTTTGTTCTTGTTCAGTTGGTAAACCCGTCCTTGCGGCCATTTATTGGAGGCACAAGGAACAACAGCGTCGTAGAACTCACTGTGGGGTACAACGGCCTCGATCGCCTGACCGGTGAGGCCGCCGTTCGAACTATGACTCCTGGAAATTCGGACGACCTCGAAGCCGGATTCCAGCGATTTCTGGAGCCGCAATTTACCGGTCAGTTCGGCTGGTTCCTGCCACTGGCCCTGGCCGGAATCTGCATCACGGCATGGTTTTTGTGGAAGCGTACCGACAGAACGTCCAAGCGCGCCGTGCTGCTTCTGTGCGGGATCTGGTTTGCTACTTCGGCCACTGTCCTTGCTTTCATGTCGGGGATTGTCCATCCCTACTATTCACTCGCGGCGGTGCCACCTTTGAGTTGCTTGGCCGCCTTTGGGTTCGTTCACCTCGTGCGGCATACGAGACACTGGAAACCGCGCCTCGGCCTCGGAATAGCCTTGCTGGCTTGCATGATTATTGCTTATGTCTCAGCGGCACGTTCAACGAGCGATTTCCCTTGGTTTCCGCAGGCGCTCCTCATCCTGGGATCAGTATCCATCTCAGTTGTACTTATCCCCGCGTCGGGCCTTCGGATCCGATGGGTCTCCGTTGCGGTGCCCCTAGTGACCCTTTTGGCGGGGCCCGTGCTTTGGTCGGTCAATACTACCTTGAGCGCACACGTCGGCGCTGGAGTGATAGCTGGTCCGAGCATCCTGCACATCCGAACAGACAGCCCGGACAGGCTGCAGTTGCCGCCGAACATCCCGCCGACGCTCTTGATTCTTTCCTATGGGGACATCCCGGTGCCCGCCGTCATCGATCGGCTGCGCCAAGACCCCCAAAGTGTCACTTGGCCCGCTGCGATGGTTGGTTCTGAATCCGCGGCAAATTACCAGCTCACAAGCGGGCGGGCGGTGATGCCCGTGGGGGGCTTTGATGGAACCGACCCCTTTCCGACGCTTGAACAATTCCAGGACCTTGTTCATGCTGGCCGCGTCGGATCCATGGTTATCCAGAAACTGCCACCAACCACCTTGGAAGGCCATGGCGAGGCCGCGCGGATAGTCGATTGGGTGAGTACCCATTACAAGGCAGAGACCATCGATGGAGCGCAGTACTACGCCCTTCGGCCCTAACTGTTCGATTGACGTTGCTTACCAACGACAGAGGCCCGCCCCACCAAAATGGCGGAACGGGCCTCTGGCTGCCCCTGGTGATGTCGCGCCAGCGACAACACCAGGGGAAAGCGGTTTTAGCGCTTGGAGTACTGCTGAGCCTTGCGTGCCTTCTTGAGACCAGCCTTCTTACGCTCGATGACGCGGGCGTCACGACGCAGGAAGCCGGCCTTCTTCAGGGTGGCGCGGTTGTTCTCGGCGTCGATCTCGTTCAGCGAACGGGCGATGCCGAGACGCAGTGCACCGGCCTGGCCGGAAATGCCGCCACCGTGGATGCGTGCGAAGACGTCGTAGGCGCCGTCAAGATCAAGGATCTTGAAGGGCTCGTTGACGTCCTGCTGGTGCAGCTTGTTCGGGAAGTAGTTGGCCAGCTCGCGGCCGTTGATGATCCACTTGCCGGTGCCGGGCACGATGCGAACACGTGCAACAGCTTCTTTACGACGGCCAACTGCGGCGCCGGCAACGGTAAGTGCCGGGCGCTCCTTCTTCGGCGCTTCTGCTTCTGCAGGACCGCTCTCCGAGGTGTAGCTGGTCAGGTTTTCCTCAGCCACAACGGCCTCGGTGGTCAGTTCTTCGTTCTGAGCCACGATTCTCCTTGATTAAAAGTTGTTTGGTGGCCAGGACTACTGGGCGACCTGGGTGATTTCGAAAGTCTTGGGCTGCTGGGCGGCGTGCGGGTGCTCTGCACCGCGGTATACCTTCAGCTTGCCCAGCTGCTGTGCAGCGAGGGAGTTCTTCGGGAGCATGCCCTTGATGGCCTTCTCCACGGCGCGGACCGGGTTGGATTCCAGCAGTTCCGCGTAGTTGACGGAGGTCAAGCCGCCCGGGTAGCCGGAGTGGCGGTATGCGCGCTTCTGCTCCAGCTTGGCGCCGGTCAGGGCGACCTTTTCAGCGTTGATGATGATGACGAAGTCGCCCATGTCCATGTGGGACGCAAAGGTCGGCTTGTGCTTTCCGCGCAGCAGTGTTGCGGTCTGGCTGGCAAGACGACCAAGGACAACGTCGGTGGCATCGATGACGTGCCACTGGCGGTTGATATCGCCGGGCTTCGGGGTGTACGTACGCACGGTTTTGCCTCGTTCTTGTTCTGGCGTTCATGTTTTAGGCGGCACGCTTGAAGCGTGTGCCTACTAGGTATGCGTTACCGGAGCAGAGGTGAGGGCTCTATGTACCAGTCATCCCGAAGTCCCGATATGCCTGTCGAGTTAACGATCCTGCAACTGGATCCCCAAGCGGGCATGTGTCATCGAGAAAGGACACGCACAACGACTATCAACAATAGCGGCAAGGAGCTTCAGGGTCAAAATAGGCTGGCAACCAGCGTGAACAACTGAGACCCTTCCTGAGCTCCTAGGAGACGCGATGACAGCAACTGCCGCCCAGCCCTTGCTTGTGGCCGCCTTCGGGCTCCTGGGGCTGCTCACGAGCCCTCTGGCAGAGCTTCTGATCAGTTGGTCCATGCCGCGGCTTGGCGGACTCCCTTCCCCCGCCATAAGGCTCACGACGGCGGTTGCCACCGCGGTGTTGTTTGCCCTCATGACGCTGCGGTTCGGCTTGTCTCCGGCACTCCCCGCCTATCTCCTCCTGTCAGTGCTCGCCGTGCAGCTGTCACGCGTTGATATCGCGCACCATTTGCTTCCAAACCCGCTGGTCCTGGTGCTGCTTGCGTCCGGGCTTGGTCTGTTAACTATGTCGGCTGTGCTTGTTCCGGACTGGCCGGGGCTGCTGCGAGCGGCTGCCGGCGGCGTCATCTTGTTCCTGGGGTACTTAATTCTCGGATTAATTTCTCCGGGAGGCCTCGGAATGGGCGACGTGAAGCTCTCGGCACCACTCGGAATGTACTTGGGCTACTTGGGCTGGACCCACGTGTTCTACGGGGGACTGCTGGGCTTCGTGGTGGGCGGGGTGGTGACGGTGCTGATGTTGCGCCTGAAGCGCGGAACCAAGCCATCTGAGGTGGCACACGGACCTGCCATGTTCGCCGCGGCAATTGGAGTGGCCCTTCTCGTTGCGTGAGGTCCTGACGTTCTTCCCAGTTCCCTCGGTTCACAAGAGCCCCATCTGCGCGGGCGCCTAAGTAGTACTTAGGCAGGTAAACCGAGTACCCGTGAATCGTACTTCGAGTAGTCAGCGCCATCCACTGCCGGAAAGACGAGTACCACTACGCATTGTTTGTTAACCCTCCCAGGGGCAATTCTTGTCCTATCGAAATCCGAACCGCCAAAGGGATATGTAAGCGGCAGGGATTCGTAGACAAATTCACTTATCTGGGAAGGGTTTTCCAATGTCATCTCTCATGGTTTCCGTCATTGCTTTCGTCGCCGGCGTCAAAGAGCGCTTTAATTCCGAAAAGGGTGCGACAGCCGTTGAATACGGCCTGCTCGTAGCCCTCATCGCCGCCGTCATCGTTGTTATCGTCGGCACTCTTGGCGGGCAGATCAACACCGCCTTCACAACCATCTCAAACAAGCTCTAGCAAGTCCGATGAAGACTCTGGGAATGCAAGCACTGATTCTTAGGTGGCGTGCGCAGCAGCTATTCAAATCGGAAAAGGGCGCAACAGCAGTCGAATACGGCTTGCTCGTAGCCCTGATCGCTGCGGTCATTGTCGTGATCGTCGGCACGCTCGGCGGGCAGATCAACACCGCCTTCACTTCCATCTCAAGCCAGCTCTAGCAAACAACAACAAAGTAATCAGCCCAGGGGCGGGCGGAACAGTACGGGCTTCTGCTCCACTGGTAACCACTTCGCCCCTGGGCTTTTTATTTGGTAATCACTCTCGTCAAGGAGGGGTTGTGCAAGGTCTCAAGTCTCAGGTAATCACTCTCTCACTACGTCTGAGGAAAGCACTCAGGGTCACGAGTGCCTCCGAGGCCGGCGCCAGCGCCGTAGAGTACAGCCTCCTCGTTGCCTTCATCGCCACGATCATTTTCACGATCGTAGGCACTTTGGGGGCCCAACTCGTTCCAGGGTTCGAACATGTTGTGGCAGGTCTGTGATGAGAATCCGGAACCGTTCAACCGCGAAGACGACCACAACCCGGGAATCGGGCGCAGTGGCCGTCGAATTCGCCCTCGTCTTTCCCTTGTTGATTGTTCTTGTTCTGGGAATCGCCGAATTCGGCAGGGCTTTCAACATTCAAGTTTCGCTTTCCGAAGCCGGTCGGGAGGCCTCGCGCTACGCGGCCATCCACTGTTCAGAGACCACATACAGCGCTTCAAATGCGCAGAGCGCCGGAATTGCGGCGGCGCCGTCCGTCGCTCTGAATGCGTCAAACATCACCATCACGTATTCGGGCACCGGCACATGTTCTTCGGGGAATAACGCGGTCGCCAACGTAAGCTACACGACCGCCTGGATGACCGGCTTCCCCGCACTTATTCCAGGCATGCCTTCAAGTCTGACCGTCAAAGGGACAGGTGTTATGCGATGCGGCGGATAAGGATCGATCAACCGGAGCGCGGCGTCGTAGCTCCGATGACTGCCTTTCTCATGGTGGTCCTACTTGGTATGGCGGCGTTCGCGGTGGATGTCGGCTCAATGTATTCCGAGCACGCACAGCTCCAGAACGGGGCGGATGCCGCGGCCATTGCGATTGCCCAAAAGTGTTCCAAACTGCCGGCCGGCACTTGTCCCGCAGATCAGACGGCATACGCAGCACAGTTTGCCAATGGCAATACCCTGGACAGCCATGGTCAAGCAATCGTCGCAACCGTCAGCGGCAACATTGTGAACGTGACCATTCAGGCCCAGGATCCGTCCGCGAGCAATCACTTCTCCCTCGTCTTCGCACGCGCCCTCGGGATTCAGACAGCGGATATCCGCGCCTCCGCCCAAGCAAAATGGGGGCCGCTAGGCTCGGCCGGCGCATTCCCGCTGGCAATTTCGGACAGCTGCTTCAACTTGTCGTCCGCCAGTCAAACCGCTGAGGTTCAAAGGATCTCGTACAAGCCAGGCGGAACATGCACCGGCCCATCCGGAACGCAAATACCTGGCGGTTGGGGTTGGCTGACCCAGAGTGCTCCGTGTTATGCAAGCACGCAGGTCGGAAGCAACACCATCGGCTCGGACCCGGGAAACAACCCTCCGAGCCTTTGCCAGAGCACTCTCCAAGGCTGGGAAGACACCATTCTTGGCGGCGGTGACGCCGACGTGACCTTCCCGGTCTTCGACAACGCCAGCAACCAGGGCAATAACGGCACGTTCAACATCATCGGCTATGCAACCTTCAAGATCTGGGGTTGGAAATTCGGAAACAACGGCGTCTATGAGTTCCGGAACAAGACATCGGACCCCAACATGACGAGTTCGCTGGCATGTTCGGGCGGAAATGATCGCTGCATCATCGGACAGTTCATCAAATATCAGACCATCGACGCGGCTGGCAGTGGTGGCGGTGGATCGGACCTCGGAACCGAAAACATCGGTCTCAGCAACTAGGTACTAATTAAGGGGAAGAAAGTGAAAACTCGCCTACTGGGAGGCATCGTTGCTCTAGTGCTCGCAATCGCCGGCACACTGCTACTGGTCTCATACGTACAAGGATCTGAAGCCCGGGCTCAGAAGGACCTTCAACCTGTTGATGTGTTGGTGGTCCAGGCTCAGATTCCCTCGGGCGCCAGCCTTGACACGATTAGGTCGTCGGTAAAGCTGACGTCTCTGCCGACAGCGTCCGTCCCCAACGGTGCGCTCAAGAGCCTGGACGGCGTCCAAGGGAAAGTGGCTGGAACGGACCTTTTGCCGGGCGAGGCCCTGCTGGGCGCACGGCTAGTCGACCCCAGCAGCTTGGCGGCACCTGGCTCTGTTCCCGTCCCGGCTGGAATGCAGGAAATCTCCGTGCAACTGGAGGCCCAGCGAGTGGTGGGTGGACGAATCGCCGCGGGCGACACGGTAGGTATCGTCGTCCTCTTCCCTGCCGGATCCGGCGGTGACTCCTCGAGCGCAGCAACGTCCCAGGAGGTATTCCACAAGGTTCTGGTCACAAGCGTGCAGCGTTCCCAAGCCAAGGCTTCGAACTCAACCTCAAACTCGCAGGAACAGGCGAACACTGAACTGCCAACCGGCCAGTTGCTCGTGACTTTCGCTCGCAGTGACGTGGATTCAGCCAAATTGGCATTCGCAGCTGAGTTCGGCAAGTTATGGCTCACCAAAGAACCCGCCTCCGCAGCAGAAAGCGCACCTGTTGTCATCAAGAAGACGGAGCTGTACCGATGAGCCGGTTCGTAGTGATCACGTGTGATGCGGACTTCGAGCGCAGGGCGCGGCATGCGGCCACCGGCCTGCGCGGCACCCTCCACGTGATCACAGCTGATTACCTGCCACCGAGCCCGGAGGACATACTCCGTGTACTGACGGGAGAGATTGCCGAGGTCATCCTCCTCGGTCCAGGCCTCCCGCTCGAGGATTCGATCCGGCTAGCAAGCCTTTTCGACCTTCAGTTCCCGGAAATCAGCGTCGTCCTTGTCACGGAAAGCAGGTCGGAAATAGCCCTGCCGGCAATGCGCGCCGGGGTCCGCGATCTACTGTCGCCCAATGCGGACGCGGATGAAATCCGCGCCATGCTCGAACGTGCAAGCCTGGCCGCCGCCGGGAGGCGTCGTGGCCTTGGAAGCTCAGTAGAGAGTCACCCCAGCGGCGCCCGCGTCATCGCGGTCATGTCTCCGAAGGGAGGTGTTGGCAAGACGACCGTCACAACGAACCTCGCTGTGGGTTTGGCCAAAGTTGCGCCGATGAGCGTCGTCGTACTGGATTTGGACCTGCAATTTGGAGATGTTGCTTCGGGGCTCAACCTTGACCCTGAGCGAACTCTTACGGACGCCGTGGACGGAGCCGCGGTTCAGGACAGCATGGTCCTCAAGTCTTATCTGACGATGCATCCTGCCGGCCTCTACGCGCTCTGTGCTCCGCTCAATCCAGTGGACGCTGACAAGATCTCGGGTGATCAAGTAGGGCACCTGATCAAGCAACTCTCAGATGAATTTCAGTTTGTTGTTGTCGACACCGCGCCTGGCCTGGGTGAGCATGTACTCGCCACCCTGGAGGTAGCCACGGACGTCGTGTGGGTCTGCGGGATGGACATTCCCAGTATTCGCGGACTCCGGACGGGACTGAACATTCTCAATGAGGTGGGTCTTCTCCCGGAGAGGCGCCATATCGTCCTGAACTTCGCGGACCGTCGAAGCGGCCTCACGCTTCAGGACGTGGAGTCCACGATTGGTTCGCCGGTTGACGTGGTCCTTCGCCGCTCCACCGCCGTTCCGTTTTCAACCAACAAAGGTGTGCCCTTGCTGCAAGACGGATCCAAGGATGCCGCCGCCAGAGGACTTTCCGAGTTGGTTGATCGGTTCAAACCGTCTTGGGAAGAAAGGCCACATAAGAAACTTCACAGAAGGGTAGTAGTCCAATGAGTCTCGCCAAAAGGCTGGAAGAAGCCCGCAATTTCGATAAAGCGACTGCGTCAGCTTCGGGGTCGGCTTCGGAGTCAACCTCCCAGGCGGCCCCGTGGGGCCCGGGGGGGCTCGATCCAATGAGTCACACTGCGTCTACATCAGTTGAACAACGGCATTCCTCCGACACCAATGAAGCACTCAATGCAATCAAGGACCGTGCCGGGACCGCTCTCTACGAGCGAATGGGAAGCCGAATCACCGACGCTTCCATGGAGGAAGCGGAGTTGCACCAGTACGTCAAGGACGAACTCCGCGCCATCATCGAAGAAGACGAAATCCCGCTTTCCATGCTTGAGCGGCAGCGACTCGTTAAAGAGATCACCGACGACGTCCTGGGTCTTGGTCCACTGCAAAGGTTCCTCGATGAGACGGCTGTTACCGAGATCATGGTCAATGGGCCCGACAAGGTCTACGTGGAGCGGGCCGGCAAGCTCTACCTGACCGGCGCAAAATTCAGCGATGAAGAACATCTCCGGCGGATCATCGAGCGCATCGTCACCAAAGTCGGGCGACGGATCGACGAATCCTCGCCGCTCGTCGATGCTCGGCTTTCGGATGGATCTCGCGTTAACGCGATCATTCCCCCGCTGGCCGTCGGTGGCTCGACACTCACCATTCGAAAGTTTGGCCATGTTCCCCTCACGGTGGCGAATTTGATTTCGTTCGGCACCATGACTCCGGAGATCGCCGAGCTCCTGCACGCTTGTGTGCAGGGCCGGCTCAACATCATCGTTTCTGGCGGTACAGGCACCGGGAAGACCACGCTTCTCAATGTGCTGTCCTCTTTCCTCCCACCTGAAGAACGCATCATCACCATCGAGGATGCAATCGAACTTCAGCTTCAGCAGGAGCATGTGGTTCGGCTGGAAAGCCGGCCACGAAACATCGAAGGAAAGGGCGAGGTCAGCATCAGGGAACTGGTACGGAACTCGCTGCGCATGCGCCCGGACAGAATCGTGATCGGCGAAGTGCGCGGGGGTGAATCCCTCGACATGCTGCAGGCAATGAACACGGGCCACGACGGCTCCATTTCAACCGTTCACGCCAACTCTCCCCGCGACGCAATTGCCCGCCTTGAGACCCTGGTTCTGATGGCAGGAATGGACCTGCCACTCCGGGCCATTCGCGAGCAGATTGCATCCGCTGTGAACCTGATCGTGCATATTTCCCGTCTCCGCGACGGCACGCGTCGGGTTACACATGTTACGGAGGTTCAGGGAATGGAGGGCGACATCATCACTCTCCAGGACGCCTTCGTCTTTGACTATGGTGCCGGGGTGGACGCTAACGGCAGGTTCCTCGGACGCCCTGTTCCGACCGGAGTGCGGCCGAGGTTCGTCGATCATTTCGCTGATCTTGGAATCGGGCTTTCACCGGCCGTCTTTGGAACCGTGCCGATTGGGGGCGCATTCCGATGACCGTCACTGAACCCGCCTTTTTCGCGATCGGCGTCGGGTTCTGGCTCGTTGCCCTGGCCACGCTGTTCTTCACGACAATTGGATCGGGACGGAACCAGATCTCACTGGCCCGACGCCGGCCCGGAGTGACGGAGCAACCATCGATCCTCACCCGCGTTACCGGGAAGGCAACAACTTTCGTTGAGCAAAACGTGAGTCGAAACTCTAGATTCGGCAGCCGCGATTTGCTTGAACAAGCCGGGCTGAAACTGCGCCAATCCGATTTCATCCTCTTGGTTGCCTGCATTGCTGTGACAGCCGGGGTCGTCGGCTTCGTATTGGCCGGTTTCTTCCTCGGAATCCTGGCGCTGTTGATTACCCCTTTCCTCGCGATGCTCTTCTTGAAATTCAAGACCAACCGCCGTCGGCAGAAATTCGAGGAACAGCTCGGCGACACTCTGCTGATGCTCTCAGGTGGTCTCAGGGCAGGCCACAGCCTCCTGCGAGCGGTTGACGCAGTCGCAAAAGAAGCCGAAGCACCTACCTCGGAAGAATTCGCCCGGCTCGTCAACGAGTCCCTCCTGGGACGCGACTTGAAGGACTCCATGTTGGATGCCGCGCGCAGATTGCGCAGCGAGGACTTCGATTGGACCGCCCAGGCAATTGAAATCCATCGAGAAGTCGGCGGTGACCTTGCCGAAGTGTTGGACCATGTCGGGGAAACCGTGCGGGAAAGGGCTCAGATCAAAGGCCAGGTGCAGTCGCTCAGCGCCGAAGGGAAACTCTCGGCGTACATCCTGGTGGCTCTCCCCCTCGGCATGTTCCTTTACCTGACCGTAGCCAGTCCCAATTATGTCGGGACGCTCTACACCAGCCCATTGGGGTGGTTGATGGTGATCGCGGCCGTCATTCTTCTGGTTGCAGGCAGTTTCTGGCTCAGCCGTGTTGTCAAGATCAAGTTCTAGGAGGGCATCGTGACTACCATGGCCTGGTTGATGGTGGGACTCGTTGTCCTGCCTTGCACCTACATAGTGTGGTCGTTTGTTTCAGTTGACCGAAGTGGGATCGCGGCAGTTCGCACCAACCTCAGGCGCAGCGGAATCGCTGTCCCCGTCGCCTCGAATGCAGGCGTTGTGGTCGGCTCCACTTCCGACGCAAAACGGGTCGCTTTAGGGCTTCGCCTGACGCCCGCCGGTTATGCGGGCTGGCTTGACAAGCTCCTTGCGCGGGCAGGGCGACCAGCCGGAATGCCTTTGGAACGCCTGTTGATAGCCAAGCCGGCGACGGCCTTGGTGGTGAGCATCCTGGGGTTCCTCTTGGTTTTTAGAACACCGAGCAGCAACGCCGTTCTCTTCATCATCTTTCTGGTGGTGCTGAGCTACTTCGTTCCCGACATTCTCATCCACGGCCGCGGGGCGAAGAGGCAGGAAGCAATCGAGTTGGAACTACCCAATACGCTTGACCAGATGCTCATTTCAGTCGAAGCGGGTCTCGGCTTTGAATCCGCGATGGCCAGGGCAGCCCAAAACGGAAAAGGGCCGCTGGCTGCGGAACTAGCCCGAACGCTCCAGGACATGCAGGTGGGCCGCAGCCGTAAGGAAGCCTATCTGGCCATGGCCGAGAGGGTGTCGGTCCCGGATGTTCGGAGCTTCGTCCGGGCGGTCGTCCAAGCGGACACCTATGGGATCGCGATCGCAAACGTACTCCGGACGCAGGCGAAGCAGATGCGTGTCAAGCGGCGCCAAAGGGCCGAAGAAAAGGCGATGAAGTTGCCTATCAAGGTTCTGTTTCCGCTCATGTTCTGCATCTTGCCCGTGCTCTTCATCGTGATCATCGGTCCAGCGGTCATCAATGTCATGAAGAACTTCGTCGGAGCGTTCTAGACAGCTTAACGTCGAGGGCGCCAAACGAATCCCCCAAAGACCGGTCCTCCTCGACACCCAGAGTCGAGGAGGACCTCCTCGCGGGTTCCGTGGACGCCCCCAAACCGGCTCTTCACGGTTCGTGGGGAAATAGATCCCTGGGATGAGTGTCATGCCGCCGTCCGGGCGGCACTTCTCAAGAGG
>NZ_JBYSXD010000034.1:8365-49580 GCF_058781865.1 Arthrobacter sp. FW306-1B-F12A | reverse complement strand
GAACGCGATGACATCGAAGCGGCCGCGCTCTACGAGCTCCTGGAAACCCAGGTGGCCCCGCGCTTCTACGGCTCCACGGTCTCCGCGGAAGCCGGCGCGGCCGGGCCCTCGCAGTCCGGCCCGGAAGCCGTGCCGACGCACTGGGTCTCGATGATCAAGCACACCCTGGCCCACCTCGGCCCGGCCGTCTCGGCCGACCGCATGCTCCAGGACTACGTCAACACCCTTTACCGCCCGGCGGCTGTCGCCGGGAGGCAGGCGGGAACGGCGTCGTTCAAGGAAGCGAAGGAGCTCGCGGCCTGGACCACCAAGGTCCGCACCGCCTGGCCACAGCTGATCGTGGAACACGTCGATTCCATCGGTGTCTCCGAGGAGCCCCAGATCGGCGACACCCTCCAGGTCAACGCCTACATCGCCCTGCACGAACTCACGCCCGAGGACGTGTCGGTTGAGGTGGCGTATGGCCGGGCCCAGGACGGAGACGAACTGGAAGATGTGGCTCTGGTCGAGCTGACCGAAACGGAGGACCTTGGCAACGGGCGACACCTGTTCACCGGGTCCATCCTGATCAACCGTTCCGGGTCCTTCGGCTACACCGTCCGGGTCTTCCCGAAACACCCCTCCCTGGCCTCCAAGGCCGAACTGGGGCTGATCGCGAACGCCTAGGAATGCGCCCCCGCTGCTGTTCGAGCAGCGGGGGCGCGTTCCACCCCGAGCTTCATCGCAACGCGCGGTGAGTAGTTCCAAGGCCAACATCAAACACAAGGGAGTGACGATGGCTTCGAAGAAAGTCTTGGCGATTGTGCTGGCCGGCGGTGAGGGTAAGCGACTCATGCCGCTTACCGGAGATCGCGCCAAACCAGCCGTCCCGTTCGCAGGGAGTTACCGGCTGATCGACTTCGCCCTGTCCAATCTGACCAACTCGGGCTATTGGCAGATTGTGGTGCTGACCCAATACAAGTCCCACAGCCTGGACCGGCACATTTCAGAAACGTGGCGGATGTCCGCACAATTGGGCAACTATGTAGCGTCGGTTCCGGCTCAACAGCGCGTCAGTAAAAGCTGGTTCCTAGGCAGCGCAAATGCGATCTACCAGTCGCTCAACCTCATCGAAGACGCCCGTCCTGACATCGTCGTGGTAGTGGGTGCTGACCACGTCTACCGGATGGATTTCGAGCACATGGTGCGCAGCCATATCAGCTCCGGCGCAAAGGCCACTGTGGCGGGCGTGCGTCAACCTCTGGCCATGGCCGACCAGTTCGGCGTGATCGAGGTGGACCAGGCCGCTGGTTCCGATAGCGCGAGCGGCGGCACGGCCAAGAGGATCGCAGCATTTGTGGAAAAGCCGGCTTCGACGCGTGGGCTTCCTGAAGACCCTTCCCAGTTCCTGGCATCGATGGGGAACTACGTTTTCGACGCCGATGCCTTGGTGGGGGCGCTTGAGCACGACGCCACCCGGCAAGACACGAAACACGACATGGGCGGTGACATCATCCCCTATTTCGTTTCCCGTGGCGAAGCGTTCGCCTATGATTTTTCAAGCAATGATGTCCCAGGGGCCACGGATCGTGACCGCAACTACTGGCGCGACGTCGGTACTATCGACTCATACTTTGAAGCACACCTCGATTTGATTTCGCCGGATCCGGTGTTCAATCTCTACAACTCCGATTGGCCGATCTACACACGGCAAAGCGCTTCGCCTCCGGCCAAGATGGTTCGCGGGGAAGGCGGAACCGTCGGCACGGCCCAGGACTCAATTGTTTCCAACGGCGTCATCGTATCGGGCGGTCTCGTGGAAAATTCGGTGCTCTCCAACGATGCGTTCATTTCCAGTGGTGCCTGCGTTATCGACTCGGTGCTGTTGGACAACGTCACCATCGGCGAAGGGGCGGTGGTCAAGCGGGCCATCCTGGACAAGAACGTCAGGGTTCCAGCCGGCGCAACCATCGGCCTGGACCCGGACCTGGACCGACGGCGCGGCTATAACGTCACGGATTCGGGCATCACGGTCCTGAGCAAAGGTCAACACGTACCTCTCCCGGATGAACACGACCGGGAACTCGCCCGTGCGGCACTCCTGGCTACCTGAAGTCGCGGGAGTTGGACTTCACTGTCAGGACCAGGGGTTCCAGCTTGTCCGCCACGAGATTGGTGACTCCTTCCGGCGATCGTTCGAGGAAACCCCGGACGACCAGCGCGGATGATTCCCGGGCGACGCGGCGATGCCTCTTCCAGAGGCCAACGCTGCAGATGACATTGAGGATGCCGCTCTCGTCCTCCAGATTCACGAAGGTGATCCCTTGCGCGGTCTGGGGGCGTTGGCGGTGGGTCACGACACCGGCCACTTCAACACGCGTGCCGGACTCGACCTGGGAGAGCCGGTCCACCCGCAGCACCCCCCTCGAATCCAGGGCCTCGCGGGCATGGCGCATCGGATGGTCATCGGTGCTGATTCCTGTCGCCCACATGTCGTAGGCAACATTTTCCAGGGGGGAGAGCTCGGGCAGCAGCGGTGGCTGGACGGCGACGTGGGTCCCCGGCAATTGTCCTTCCCGCTCGAGCGCGGCATCTCCGGCTTGCCACAATGCTTCGCGGCGGTTCATTCCCAGCGAATCGAGTGCTCCCGCTGAAGCGAGTGCCTCCAGCTGATCCGCGCTGAGATTCGCGCGGCGGGACAGATCCGCCATGTCCCGGTAGGCGCCATGCTCCGCACGCTCGGTGACGATCCGCTTCGCCACTTCGGCGCCGATGGACGTGACGCCGTCGAGCCCCAACCGCACGGCGCGTGAGCCATCCCGCCGGTGCAGGTGGTCCTCGCGTGGTCGATCCTGCTGGAAGAGGCCGATCTCCGGCTGGTGGAAGTCCAGGCAGGAATCCATGCCGCCCACTTGGCCTGTTTCGGCACTTGCAGCCTCGTCGAGCACTTCGAGGGTCGCCTCGGCAAGGGAATGCAGTACATCCGGGCGCAACACCTGGACCCCGTGCCTGCGGGCATCCGCCACGAGGGTTTGCGGGGAGTAGAAGCCCATGGGTTGTGCCCGCAGCAGGGACGCGAGAAATGCGCCAGGGTAGTGCAGCTTCAGCCACGAGCTTGCGTAGACCAACACCGCGAAGCTCAAGGAGTGGGATTCCGCGAAACCGAAGTTCGCAAAGGCCTGGATCTTGGCGTAGATGGCGTCGGCGTCGTCCTTGCTGATCCCGTTGGCCGCCATCCCCGCATAGAGCTTGGCCTCGAGCGACTCGATCTTCTCCCGGCCCCGTTTGGAGCCCATCGCGCGGCGGAGCAGGTCCGCATCCTCGGCGGTGCAGCCGCCCACGGCAACTGCCATCTGCATCAGTTGCTCCTGGAACAAGGGCACACCCAAGGTCCGCTTAAGCACGGGCTCCAGCAATGGATGAAGATACGTGATCTTTTCCGTGCCTGCGCGGCGCCGGATGTAGGGGTGGACGGCGCCACCTTGGACGGGACCTGGGCGGATCAGCGCGATTTCGACCACCAGATCGTAGAATTTCCTCGGTTTCAGCCGCGGCAGCGTGCTGATCTGGGCCCGTGATTCCACTTGGAACACCCCGATCGAATCGGCCCGGCAGAGCATGTCGTAGACGGCCGGTTCTTCCCGCGGGATGGTCTCGATGGTCCAACGCTCCCCGAAATGCTTGTCGATCAAATCAAAGGAGTACTGCAGGGCGGCGAGCATGCCCAGGCCTAGAAGGTCGAACTTGACCAGGCCCATCCATTCGCAATCGTCCTTGTCCCATTGCAGGACCGTGCGGTTTTCCATCCGGGCGCGTTCGATGGGTACCACCTCGCCGACAGGCCGTTCGGTGAGGACCATGCCGCCGGAGTGGATGCCCAGGTGCCGGGGGAAGCCCAGTATCTGGTCAGCAAGGTCCAGGACCGGGGCCGGGATGTTGTTGGTCTTGCCATCGCTGAGATCGCCCCAGTGATCGAGCCGCTTGGACCAGGCGTCCTGTTGGCCCTGGCTGTAGCCGAGTGCTTTGGCAATGTCCCTGACGGCGTTCTTCGGCCTGTAACTGATGACATTCGCTACTTGGGCCGCGTTGAACCGTCCGTACTTGCGGTAGACGTATTGGATGACTTCTTCCCGCCGGTCCGAGTCGAAATCGACGTCGATGTCCGGTTCTTCTTCGCGGAGGCTGGAGAGGAAACGCTCAAACGGAAGGTTGTAGAAGATACTGTCGACCGCGGTGATCCCCAGCGCGTAGCAAACGGCAGAGTTCGCCGCGGACCCCCGGCCTTGGCAGAGGATGCCGCGGGAACGGGCAAACTGCACGATGTCGTGCACAATCAGGAAATAGCCGGGGAAGTTTTTCGCCTCGATCACTGCGAGTTCCTGCTCGATCCGGCGATGGACCCGTTCGTCGGCGTCCGGGTACTTGTCCCTCACCCCTTCTTCAACAAGTTGCCGCAGCCACGTGATAAGGCTGTGCCCCGCAGGAACATCGAGCTTGGGAAGCTTCGGGCGGGCTGCCCGTAACTGGAATGCAAGCTCGTCTGCGATCTCGACAGTCCGTTCGACCGCGCCGGGGTAGCGGGCGAACCGCGCTACCATCTCGGAACCGCTCCGCAAATGGGCGCCGCTGCTTGCGGGCAGCCACCCGTCCAGCTCCTCCAGGCTGCGGCGTGCCCGGACCGCCGCCATGGCCGTTGCCAGCGGATATCCCTCCGGGGACGCATAATGTACGGCGTTGCTGGCGATGAAAGGTATGCCCGCGCGCTCGGCAATACGGACGAGGGCATCGTTGTGGCTGCTGTCGAGGGGATTCCCGTGATCGAAGAGCTCCACCACCACGTTTTCCCGCCCGAATCTCTCAATCAACCCATCCACCTCAAAGGCAGCGGCTTGCTCGCCGTCGCTCATGAGGGCCCTCCGGACTGAGCCTTTCCGGCATCCGGTCAGCACCAGGCAGTGGTCCCTCAGCGAATGCGCCAGCTCGTCGAGGTCGTAGATGGGGTGGCCCTTCTCGGCGTCGGCCGCCAGATGGGCGGCAGTCATGGCCCCTGCCAAACGGTGGTACCCCTCTTCCTGGCGGGCGAGGACGAGCAAATGGTCACCTTCGGGGTCGGCTTCGCCTTGCTGGGGTTTGCTGAGCCCGAGTGACAGCTCAGCGCCGAACACGGTCTTCAGCTCGTAGGCTTCGGCGGCCTCCGCCATTCGCACGATCCCGTAGAAGCCGTCATGATCGGTCAGTGCGAGGGCATGGAGGCCCAGCCGGACCGCCTCCTCAACCATCTTCTCGGGTGAGGAGGCGCCGTCCAGGAAGCTGTAGTGCGAATGCGCGTGCAGTTCGGCATAAGGCACGACGGCGGCACCCGCCCTCGACGCGACCCTTGCGGGATCGAGGGGGACCGGGCGGTAAGGCCCGCGTTTCCTTGACCAAGCGGGGCTGTCGCCGCCGTCCCCTTTGGACTTGCCGATCTCCGGCACGCGCCGGTCCGACAGCGTGCGTTCGAACTCCGACCACGGGATCGACGGGTTGTTCCAAGCCATCTTTGTCTTCCTGACTAAAGTTCAGTGTCTGGTGTTCAGTCGTAGCGGGCCTCTGCCCACCAGTTCTGCTCGTCCAGGAGAAGGAGCCAAGCCTCTCCGTTTCCGTCCACAAGCTGGAACCGGTCCGATTCAAGGCGATGATCGGCGTCCCACCACCTCTGCCGCAACGGCCAGGGGCCGGCCCACTGAGCTACCAGTCGCCGTCGTGCAGGGTCTCCGCCGGGACAGAACCACATGGGCGGGGCAATCAATCCGCCGCGATGGTCTGTACGGACTTTTTCCTCGTTCGCATCAAGCAGCAGGACGGGGATGAGGGAAGCGAACACCGTGGCGGGCTGCGGGTCTGGAATCCTGCCCGGCCACGGCCTGGAGGCCAGGGCGGCCGTTCCCGCGGGCAAGGCATCTCCCCAAGGAACCAGGCGGCGCCGCTCGGCCAGCAAGCGACCTCCGGAAACCGCGGGCACTACCACGGCTTCATGCCCCAGCATGCTTTGGATCCGGCTGAGTCCATGATGAATCTGTTCCTCGGCTCCGTCTCCAAAGAGCGCCCGACCATGATGGGCAATGGAATCCACACGGACGGGGACGAACTCGACCCGCGTGACCGGTGACGACAGTCCGCCGCGTGCCATGCCGCCGTCGTGCGTTCCGCTGGCTTGGGCAGTTTTATCGTTGGATACAGGGGGCTGCGACTGAAGCTGCCAACGCACCCTGTCCACGACGTCGCTGGCTGTGAAATGGCGGGGGTGGCCCCACGTCCGCTCGGAGCGGCTCCCTCCTTCGTCAGTGATCAGAACCCTCAGCTCCGTGCAGACCAGGCCTTCCGTCTGCACCCCGGCCACGAAGGCGTCTGCCGTGGCGCGGAGTTGGAAGGCGAGTTGGTCAACCCGGTCCAGGCCGGGTTCGAATTCGACACGTTGATCCAGTTTCCGCGGGGGAGTCCGGGGGATCACCTTGCGGGGATCCTGTCCGCTTGCCAGGGCATGCGCAGTGATTCCGGCAGCCCCGAAACGGGCCCTGACATCTGCGGCGTGAAGATTCGCGAAATTCCCCAAAGTGAGGATGCCAAGGCGTTTGAGCAAGGAAGCCAGCTTCGGCTGGCCCAGTACTTCCACCGGAAATGGAGCCAGGAAATCCCGGGAAGAACCCGTCGGGAGGACCAGGACGGCAGATAGTTCGCTGGTGCTCCGGGCTGCTTGCTCGGCGGCGAACACGGAATCGGCGATCCCCACCCGGGCCTCCACGCCGAGGCGGTCGGCCGATTCAAGCACAGCACCTGCGGCCGCTTCTTCTCCGCCGTAATACCGGGCGGCACCCTTGGCCCGGATAGCGCAGAGGCCGGGTCGAAGCACTTCCACGCCAGGGGTCCGTTCCTCGAGTGACGAGACCACAGGTTCGAATTCCCTCGCATCCCGCACCGGATCAACGGCACACACCACCAACTCAGGGCAGCGGGTCTGCGCTTCCCGCAGCCGCAAGCCCCGGACCACTCCCTCTGCCCGGGCTTCCGTGGAGCAAGCAGCAATGACCCCTTGGCCGATGACTGCCACAGGTACATCAGGCGGCAGGGCATCTGCCAGGCGGGCGGCGACGAGGGGCCAATCCGGGAACCAAGTCACCAACGCCCGTACCGGGGTTTCAAGCTGAAACAGCATCATGCTCCCATCCGATGGCGGGACAGATCCACCGTGCCGCTGTCCGCAAGATCCACGGAGGCCCTGCGGGAACTGCCCCGCAGCGCAACCTCGAGCTCGAGTTCCTGCTTGGCGAGATGTCCGTGGCCCTGTCCGAGCCCCGCCCACTCGTATCCATTCACGTGCAAGACGGCTTCACTCTGCGGCCATGGTCCCAAGACAAGGAGGACGGCACTCCGCTCGCGGAGCCTGGCTCCCAAGCGGGCAGCCTCGGCGGGTGCGACTTTTTCCGGAGCCCGCGCAAGTACCACCGAGAGCACGTCCGCCAAGGCGGCGATCACCGGCATCCAACTGGCCCCGGGGTCAGGCACCAGCACCAGCCGGTCGAGCGCAATGCCGAAACCTGCTGCCGCCTCGATCCCGAAGTCAGGCAGCCCAGCTACTCCGCACCATGAGCCATTGCGTGACGGGCCGGCCAACAAGGCCATGGCCAGCGACATGGATCCCTGTACGGAGTACGCCGCTCCCGGTCTCAGTCCGCCCGGGAGAAGCCTGCTGAGCGAGGGGAGTACGGGAAGCGAACGTTCGCTTCCGCGCTTGCCCTGCATGAGATGGATCTGTGCCTGCAAGTCATCGCGCAGCGAAGCCGGCGAAGCGGAAGACAGGCGGGATGACATGCTTCAATTTTCGAACATATATTCGAATGAGTCAATCGGGGGCCGGATCCCCCTGCGAGCGCGACCACGTGACGCTCGACAGTGAAACGGCCAGAATCGAGACGAGGATCAATGCCGACGCCGGGGCGGCAACGGCCCACGGTGCCCGCTCCACGTAGTTGATTCCTTCGGCAAGGACGAGGCCCCACTCGGGCGACGGCTGATGGGGGCCGAGGCCCAGGAACCCCAGGGCAGCCAAGGCGAGCGCGATTCCCGGTGTCCGGAGCATCGAATGCCTGAACACCGGGCCAAGGATGGTCGGGAGGATGTAGCGCCAGAGGATGCGGACCCTTCCCACGCCCAGGACCGGAAGGATCTTCACGTGGGGCTGGGCCCTGGCCTCCTGCGCCAGGGCGGCAGTGTGGGCGGCGAGGGGTGCCCAACTGACCAGGGTGACGGCTATCGCCGCACCTTCAGCCGATGGGCCGGTCATCACGGCAACGATCAGCCCGGCCAGGATAGGCGGAGCGGCGTTGGCTACTTCAAGGGGACCGGTGGCCGCGAGCGGGAAGAGCCCGACGACGATCCCGATCACAAGGCAAGCCAGGACCACGAGCAATGCAGTTCCCAACGTGGACACGGCGCCATGCCCCACCCGGGCAAGGAGGTCCCGTCCGCTTGCATCGGCCCCGAAGGGCAGCTCCAAACCCGGGCCGGCAAGCCGTGCATGGCTTGAGGTGAACGGATCGCGAAGCAAGCCCGCGACGACGATGAGCAGCAACGCTCCCGCAGCGACGAGCGGAACCGCGGCATCCCGCCGTCGTGGTGTTCCCGGGGAGTCCGGAACCGGAACTGTCCCCGAGCGCAGCGCTGCTCCCATGAGAAGGTTCCGGGCCGCGGCGCTGAGGGAACCTGCCCCGATCGCCAGCATGAGGAGGGCCAGTACTCCTGCCTGCAGCGCGGGTATGTCCTGGGCGCTCGCCGCCCCCAGGACCGCACGGCCCAAACCGGGAATCGCGAAGACCTTCTCCACGGCAACTGCCCCACCGGTGAGGCCAATGAGGACAAGCCCGATCTGGCTCATCACCGATGGCAGGGCCCGACGGAGCACAGCCGCGGTGAGCCTGGCGCGGCTTGCTCCGGCCATGGCCCACGTGGCCACCCATTTTTCGGCGAACGCCACGCCGATGGCGTCGGACAGGAGCCGCCCGATGAGCCCGCCGGCGGGCAGGCCGAGGGCGAGAGCCGGCAACACCGCGTGGTCCAGGACCTGCCAGCCGTACGGCGGGAACCAGCCCAGCCACACCGCGCCGACGACAAGGAGCATCGCCGCCAGCAGGAACTCGGGGAGCGCCGTCATGGCCGCCGCCACGACGCCGGAGCCCCGCCTGGGGTTCCCGGCCAGCCCCCGCATCACGGAAGGAACGCACAGTGCGGTGGCCACCACCGTTGCAACGGCCACCGCGCAGGCCATCAGGGTGACGGAGACGCCGAGGGTTTCCACAGTGCCGGCGCCAACAGGCGTGTTGGTGATCCAGGAATTTCCCATGTCCCCGCGCACAAGGCCTCCGGCCCAGTCGAAGAAGATGTGTACTGGTCCTCGATCGAGTCCAAGCTCCGCGCGGATCATGCCCAGCGTTTCGTCAGTCGCTTCCCGGTCGGCATACCGGGCCCGCAGGATGGTGTATTCCGGGCTGTGTCCCGAAAGCCACGGCAGGAGCCCGATCAGCACGACTATGGCAAAGAGCGCCACAGCTCGGGAAACCGCAGCTTTGATGAACGCGGGGCACCGCATCAGCCGGAGATTCCTGTCTTGCTGGTGATCAGGGCGCGCTCGCGGGGATCGCGTTCCACGTTGCGGATCCTGGCCGATTCGCCTTGGATGACGCGTTCGTGGAGCAGGGGCACCGCCGCGTCCTTCGAGAGGATCAGTGCCTCGGCGGCGGCAATTGCCGCCCGGCGCTCCGGGCCTGCCGGGATGGCTGCGGCCTTGCTCAATGCCGCGTCCACCTCCGGATCGCAGAACTGGGAGATGTTGAAGGAGCCTTTGCAGGAGAAGTCGCTGAACATATAGGCGACGGGGTCGCCGGAGTCGAGGACCGTGGCCCGGGACAGGATGAAGGCATCGAACTTTCCCGCCAAGGCGTCTGCCTCGATGTGCTGGTACTCGCGGACTTCCTGCTCCACGATGAAGCCGGCGGCTTCGAGCTGCTGCTCAAGCTGCACGGCGACCTCGGGCAGCTCGGCCCGGTCCGTGAACGTGCCAAGTTTGATGCGGCGGCCATTGGCGGGTGCCGCGTCCGCCCGCTTTTTCAGGGCTTCGATATAGGAGGCGTTTTGCCGCTCCTTGGCGGCCCAGGGGAGAGCCGGGCCGAGGAAACCTTCGGCGATGTCCGCCCGTCCTTCGTAGACCCGGTCAACAATGGTGGCCCGTTCGACCGACGTACGTGCCGCTGCCCGGACCGACGGATCCGCGAAAGGACCCGCCTTGGTGTTCAGGTAGAGGGTGTTGGTGCGGGGCATGGGGACTTCGTGGATCAAGTCGGCCTTGATCTGGGCGACCTGGCCTACGGGAATGGCCTCCACGACGTCGGCCGTTCCGGTCCTGAGGGCGGCAGCGCGTGCCGTGCCGTCGGGAACGTATTGGACGTCGACGCCGCCGCTCGCCGCTTTCTCGCCCCAGTAGTCGGCGAAGCGGTTGAGTGTTGCCGAGCTGGTGCCGTCCGCGGACGCCAGGACGTAGGGCCCCGTTCCGGCGTTGATGGGGCTCACGACGCCACCGGGCTTGTAGGCGGACGCGGCGAGGATGGAAAGCTGGGGACTGGAAAGCCGCTGCGGAACCAGCGGGTCGTCTGTCTGGGTGGTCACGACGACGGCGTTCCCGCCGTCGGTGCGGACGCTGAGCTGCACGCCGTCGAGGATCCGCGGCTTGGGCTTGGCATTGGCTGCTGCCGTTAACGACGCCGCCACTTGCTCCGCCGTCAGGAGCGTTCCGTCATGGAATTTCACGCCTGCACGGAGTTCGAAGCGCCAGTTCCTGCCGTCCTGTTGCTTCCAGGCCGTTGAAAGCGATGGCTGGGCATCGCCGAGGGCATCCAGGACCACCAGTGTCTCGGCGGTCTTCCAGCGTGAGAGTTTGAAGGCGTCGTCGCTCAAGGGAGTAAGTCCTGAACGCGGTGGCTGCAGCATGGCTACCTTGATTCGGGAGTCGGTGCTGCTGGCTGATGGCGCGGTGCCTTGGGCGAAGCAAGCGCTGAGGGCTGCGGCCATTGCGGAGGAGAGGAGTATCGCGGCAACTGCTTTTGGGCGTGGAATAGCCATGGATTGGTGCCTGTCTTTCGTGGGTGTGAGTGGATCAAACGGTGTGGAGTTGTTGCGGACGCGGTGCCGGGACGGATGCCGGAAGGAAGCGATGTATGAGTGCCGCGGAGCTCGCCGCGAGAATTGCCGACACCAGCCACGGAGAGACCGCGGCCAGGGATGGTGTGGTGGCCTGTTCATAGAGCGGAGCAAGGAGCATATTGCCGAGGAGAACCATGGTTCCGCCGCAACTCGCGAGCAAGCCGTAATAGGCGCCGGTGGAGCGTCCTGCGGCAAATTCGAGGACCAGATCCATGGCAACTGGTGCCACGCACATGTGCCCGACGGCGAGCGCAGTGACCAGCAGGAACGCCGGTAGCGCAGGGAATGCGTCGGGCGGGGGGAAGGCGGCCATGGCTGCGATAGCGACGAACCCCAGGGCCTGAACGGAAAATCCCGCGGCGAGCGCGACGCCCGGTCCCTTCCGTTTCATGAGCCTGGCGATGGGCCATTGCAGGGTGATGATCAAAATGGATGCGTAGGCGAAAATCGCCGAGAGCGCACCCAAACCCGCGTCGCTCCGTTCCAGCTCGATGGGCAACCCGAAGTAGAGCTGGTTGTAGGCAAAGAGGTTGACGCTATAGAAAGCCGCGAATGAGACGAAGCCCTTCTCCCTGAGGCAGGACCAAGCGTCCGACGGCGGCGCGGCGGCCGAGTTCCCGGCGGACGTTGCGACGGCGCTCGCCGTCGTCGCTGGTAGGAAAGTGCCGAAGACCACTGCCATCACGGCGAAGACCCCCGCCCCGACGAGCAGGGCCGCGTCGAAGCCGGTCTGAAGCAGGACGGAGCCGAGCAGGGGACCGGCCACGGCGCCGATTTCCCCGAAAATGACCAGCAGCGCGAAAAGAGTGGTTTTGTTGGGCTGAAGGGTGGCACGTCGTTCTTCGGCCCCACCCACAAGGCTTTCCAAAGCGGGTGAAAAGAGGGCGCCACCCGCCCCTGTGATGACGGCTCCCAGGAGGAAAAGGGGGAAGTCCGAAGCCCACAGCAACAAAAGGTACCCGGAGATCCGGGCGAGGCATCCGGCAATCATGACGGGCCGGGCTCCCCAACGATCCGCGGCGGCTCCGCCCACGAGGAACAATCCTTGCTGGGCGAAAGTACGTGCGCCGAGGACAATTCCCACGGCCATTGCGCCCATGCCAAAGTCCTCGCGCATCAAAACCGCCAGGAAGGGGACAACCGAGTAGAAGCCAAGGTTGAAGATGAGCTGGCTGGCCAGCAGTAGCCGGGGCGTGGGCTCCGCGCGTGAGTTCATGGCTTGTCCTGTCCTACGTCCCTGCCCAGTCCGGGGATGGAGGTGACAAGCTCCCTGGCCTCCCGGGTCTGTGGGTTCGCGTACACGGCAGAGGTGGGTCCTTGTTCCACGATGCTTCCCCCGGAGAGGACCAGGGTTTGGGAGCACAACCGGGCGACGGCGGCCAGGTCATGCGAGACAAACAGGAGCCCAAGCCCGTCCCGATGGACCAGCTGTTCCAAGAGGGCCAAGACCGAGTTCCTGAGGGGAAGGTCGAGTCCGCTCACCGGCTCGTCAGCCAGGAGGATGGTTGGCGCGGGGACCAGGGCCCGTGCAATGGCCACGCGTTGTTTTTGCCCGCCGGAGAGTTCCGAGGGCCGACGCGCAAGCAAGCCGCGATCGAGATCGACCCGTTGCAAGGCATCCAGGATCATCCTGCGGTGATCTCCATTGATGCGCAGTTGCCTCAGGGGTTCAAGGAGCAGCCGCTCCACGTTCATGCCCGGATCAAGGCTCGCCGCCGGATTCTGCGGGATGTATTGCACCGCGCGGCGGTACCACCTCAAGGACGACGCCGGGCCGGGCACAACCGGGGTGTCGTTGAACGAGACGGTTCCAGCGTCCGGCTTGTCCAAAGCAAGCAGGATCCGTAGGAGTGTCGATTTTCCGGCGCCCGAGCCACCCACCAGGCCAACGCTGTCTCCCGTGGCAATCCTGAGGGAAACGTCCTGCAATGCCGGCCGGGCCGGCCGTTGCTTCAGGAGCCTGCGGCCCGGGTAGCTGAGTCCGAGATTGCCAGCGCTCAGGACTGCCTTCATGCTGTGGCTCTCCGGCGGAGGGAATCGAATCCGAGATGGGCGGCTTCCACCAGTTGCTTCGTGTACTGGTGCCGGGGCCGCTCCACCACCGATTCCATGGATCCCTCTTCGACGATCCGGCCGGAACTCAAGACGAGGGCCTGGTGGCAAAACGCCGCAGCCACAGCAAGGTCATGCGTAATGAACAACATCGCGCCGGCGGCCGCGGAACGCGCGGATTCCGAGCAAGCTGATTCCGAATACAGGGACAAGGCCTCAAGGACCTTGGCCTGGCTGACCATGTCCAATGCGGTAGTGGGTTCATCCGCTACCAGGACGGAGCTGCGGCAGGCAAGGGCGAGCGCGATGCAGACCCGCTGCAGCTGACCTCCCGACAGTTCGCCGCTGAAGCTTTCCATGGTCCGTTCGGCTTCCTCTATTCCCATCGACGCGAGCAGCTCAAGTGCCCTTTTCCGCGCCGCGGAGCCTGAAAGGCCGGCATGCCGCAGCGGGATCTCCAGCTGTTTGCCCAGGCGCACCAAGGGATTGAGCGCTGACATCGGGTCCTGATGGATAGCGGTGAGTCCCGAGCGGCGGGTTCGCCGGTCGGACAAGGTCACGTCTACTCCGTTGATCTGCAACTGCCCGGAGGCGCTCATCGAAGCCGGGAGCTGTCCCAGGAGGGCAGCCGCCGTCAGGGACTTGCCCGAACCCGAAGCTCCCAAAAGGGCCAGTCTTTGGCCCCGGTCGACAGTGAAGCTGACTCCGTCAATCAGGGCGCGTCCATGGAGGGACACCCTCAAGTCTTGAACCAGGAGGGCAGGGTGCATGGTGAACTTTCGGCTAGGGACGATATGATTACTGATGCTATCAATAATCATTCTCATTAATCCAAATGTTTCCGGGGAGCCGCCTGATGATCGTGCCTGGAAACCATGGAGACTACCTTGGGGAACAAGCAGCCAGCGACGGCGATCTCCGGACCATGCGCGCGACCCTTCCTTTTCTGCTCCGTCACCTCGACGACGATTAAGGCCAGGTCACGTTATTGCGGCGTGGAGAACTGCGGCGTTTTCGGCTAGCCACGCTTGGCGACGAAGAATCTTGTCCCCGATGCCCTCGTCCCACATCCGTTTCCACCCGCCGCCCTGGGTAAGCGCCCTGTGCCGCATCACATGCCAGGAGCGCTCGGCGGCGTTCCGGGTTACGCCAACAATCTTGGCCCGATCGGCCGGGCCCAAGCCGTAGGCGTCCACCAGCATGGCAGCCCGGGAGGCGGCGTCGACTCCGCGCATGACGGGATCGCGGTCGGCGACGGGCATCCACGCGCCCCACCAGAGGAGCAAGTTCGCGACCTCTTCAGACCGGGTCGCGGGGCGCAGCAGATCGAAGTCAATCAGGGCGACGGCGGTGCCGTCCCGGAAGACGACATTCTCCGGGGTGATGTCCATGTGGGCGAGGAATGTCGCCGGTCCCGCGATTGAGCCGGGGCACCCAAGAGGATCAGCGGCGTCGTCCCCGTGTGCCCAGCCGGGTACGCCCAGCGGCTGCACTGCGTCATCGTAGGCCCGCACCAGGCGCGCGACGCTGATGGCACTCGATTCGTCGGCTACCCAGCTTGGCCAGGGACGGCCGGCGGTGTCCCCGGGAACGAAACTCAGGGTGTCCCTGCCGCTTTCGTCGATGCCCAGGAATCGGGGCGCGCCCTGGAAGCCGGCCGATTGGAGGAAATCCAGGAGGCGGCGGACCCGCGGAGAAGTGTCGCCCACAGGGCGCCGCACTGTATCGCCCACCCGGACGAGCCCCTCCGTCACGTCCCCGCCAAGTAGCGGAACGGCAGGTTCCTGCTGCCCGGGCTCGACGTACGGACGGCTATCGCTAGTCATCGTCCGATGCTGCCATGGCGGGGTCGACTGCGCCAGCCGGTGTGGTCAGGGCAAGGGCACCGGCCCGACGCGGTAGTGTCATCAGCGATGGAAGATCTGGGCGGCACCGTACTGACAGCGGCTGGAGCCTTCGCGGCGACAAATCTTGATGACCTCCTGGTCTTGTCCGTTCTCTTCCTGTCAGCCAGGACGCGCCCGGTGCCCAGACTCTGGAGAATCTGGGTAGGTCAATACCTCGGCATTGGAATACTGACCGGTGTGGCGGCCGCGGCCGCGTTGGCGCTCACTCCCGTCCCGGTTGAGTGGGTTGGTTTCCTGGGTCTGGTGCCGCTTGTCTTGGGCTGCTACGCCTTGATTAAGGTTTCCCGCCCGTCCGGAGATCCACCGAAGCCCCGTTCGCTGACCGTGCCCGTGGTTGTCGCGGTGACAGTTGCCAACGGTGGAGACAACATCTCGGTATACATTCCACTGTTCCATTCGCTGGGACCGACTGCTTCGGTCGTGACGGGGCTGACTTTCGCGGTGCTGGTGGCGGTGTGGTGTGCCGCCGGTTACTGGCTGACAGCCCACCCGAAGGTGGGCGCGTTCTGCCGGCGGGCCGGAAACTGGGCTATTCCCGTGGTGTATGTGGCGCTTGGGCTCACCATCATTGTCCGCTCCGGAATCATTGCGCTGCTGTTCCAGCGCTGATCTTCGTAGCATGCAGGGTTCTCCCATCCGGAACTGATATGACTGCGGGTGGGTTTCATCCGGAAGCGCGCAGGAGGATTGGCAGGATATGTTCCGAGGTTCGTTTGTTGTAGGCGCTCTGGTTCTGCTTTTCGGGGCAGCGGCCGTGTTGGGGTTCGGAGCCATCTTCCGGGCCAAGAGTGTCGCGGCCCGGATTGACGCCGCAGCCGCCGGGATATTGGCCGCCGCAATGGCGGCGGTAGGGCTCGGGTGGGCTCCGCTCGGTGTGGTCCCGCTGGGAGCGGCGACTGGCGTTGTCTTCCTCTTGTCCGTCGTGAGGATCGTGTACCAAGGGCCACGGGCAGCGGGAGCCGCCGGAGCCGGGCGGTGGTCGGCGATCTATGGCGCAGCGGTGGCAGCCCTCTCGGGCTGGGTGCTGCTCTCCGCGTCGAGTGGAGCCGGATCGGTGTCGGATCATCCAGGACACCAACTGGGCATCATTCTCGCCGACATCATGGGCGCGATCCTCATGCTTTTCGCCGCCACGGGTTGGCTGTTGGGCACGTTCGCGATGCCGGCCGAGAGTAAATCGCACGCCGTACCCCGATTGAAGGGTGTCCGCGAGGCGTTGGTGGCAGCTGGACTTGCCGTAGCGTTGTACGCGATCTCCTAAGCCCGGTGCCGCCCGGAACCACCTGGCGGCGGATTTAGAATGGAGCCATGATCGATATTTCGGTCGAGAAGGTAGCTCTTCTCCTGATCATTGCCGTTTTGGTCCTTGGACCCACCAAGCTTCCGGAGTACGCGAGGAAGCTGGGGCGGCTTATCCGCGAACTGCGGCGCATGGCTTCCGGAGCGCAGGAAAAGCTTCGCCAGGAGCTCGGTCCGGAATTCGAGGACATCGATTGGCGGAAAATGGATCCGCGCCAATACGATCCTCGCCGCATCATCCGTGAAGCCCTCCTCGAGGACGAGCCGCTTCCTGAGCCTGCCATCCCAACCCAGCCACAGACCCCTGGACAGCCTCCTGCCCGCCCGGTTGTGCGGTTGGCGGCCGGGCAGAAGGCCCCTTTCGACGACGAGTCCACCTGATCCGTTAGTCGAGGCGCGGTGTGCGCGGGGGAGCGGTGCGGCGCTCGCCTGTTCCTTCGAAGGCCGCGGCCAGTGACAGCAGTGCGGTGTCGTCGTACGCGCGGCCGGCGAACGTGAGCCCCACGGGCATGCCGATATCGCTCATAGTTCCCATCGGTACGGTGACTGTCGGGATCCCCAGGTGCCGGGGGACGAGGTTGCCGTTTGCCACCCAGACGCCGTTGCGCCAGCCGAGATCGGCTGAGGATTCGTTGACGTCCATGTCGGCCGGGCCGACGTCGGCTGCCGCGGGGAAGATGACCGCATCCAGGCGGAGGCCGTCCATCCACTCCTCAAGGTCCACCCGCCGGGTCTCTTCGAGTCCGCGCAGGCCTTCTTCGAGGGACGGGATGTCGGTGACGGAGGAAGCCCCGTGCAAGCGGATGTGCGCCGGGTAGTCGGCGATATCGTCGTCGAACCCGTCATAACGGTCCGGGAGTGCGCCTTCCGGATGCGGGAAGATCGCAGCGCCGTCGACGTCGGCCAGGCTGTTGAGCGACGGATCCCCGTTGGCGGAGAGGAAGTCGTCCCAGGCCCAGGCCGAGAGATCGACGATTTCCCGCCGGAGGAAGTCCGGGCTCACCAGTCCGCGGGTGGCGATGGTGGGCGCCCCCGGGCGGTCGCCTTCGTAGTTGGAAACCACGGGGAAGTCCACCAGCACCACGTCGGCGCCGGCGGCTTCGAGGTCGCGCCGGGCTGCTTCCCACAGTGCCATGACGGAATCGCGCGTCTGGATTCGTTGACCGGTGGGTCCGCCGATGCCGGGAGTTTCGCTGGTGCCGGCGTCGGGGTCCGCGTTGATGTACATGCGCGGCACCCCGAAGCGCTTGCCCCTCAACGCTGAGCGGGCGCCGTCTACGTTGGATGGTGCCAGCGCCGGGTAGGAGGCCGGACGGACCTGGGACGCGGCCGGGATCTGGACCCAGGGCTGCGCGCGCCAGAAGTCGCCGCGGGTTTCGGCGTCGTCGGCCACAATGACATCGAGCAGTTCCAAAAGATCCGCCATGGACCGGGTGTGCGGCACCACGACGTCCATGGTGGGGACCAGCGGCCAGTTCCCGCGCACCGAAATGACCCCGCGAGACGGTGTGTACGCGCACAAGGCATTGTTCGACGCCGGCGCGCGGCCGCTTGACCAGGTCTCCTCGCCCAGGCCGAAGGCTCCGAAGCTCGCGGCGGTAGCGGTTCCGGAGCCGTTCGAGGATCCGGAGCCGAAAGCGGCGGTGAGGAAATCGCCGTTGTAGGGGCTTTCGGCGCGTCCATAGACGCCGCGCTGCATGCCGCCGTTGGCCATGGGCGGCATGTTGGTCAGGCCGATGAGCACGGCCCCTGCCGCGCGGAGGCGTTCGATGGTGAAGGCATCGCGTTGCGCGATGAGGTTTTTGAACGCGGGGGAGCCAGCGGCGGCCGTGAGCCCTTTGGCCAGAAAGCTGTCCTTGGCGGTGTAGGGAATGCCGTCGAGGGGCCCGAGGGTGGTGCCGCTTGCCCGGCGCACGTCGGAGGCCCGGGCCTCGGCGAGTGCGTCGGGGTTCATCACCACCAGTGCGTTCAGCGTGATGCCGTTGCGGTCGTAGGCGTCGATGCGGTCAAGGTACGCCTGGGTGAGTTCCCGGCTGGTCACCGTGCCGGCTTCCAGGGCGGTGCGCAACTGCGCGATGGAGGCCTCGACGACGTCGAAGCGGCTCATCGTGCCACCGGCCCGTTGAGTGTGGGCTGCTGCTGCGTGATGCAGTGGATTCCCCCGCCCCGGGCGAGGATTGGCCGGGCGTCCACGGTCACGACCCGGCGGCCCGGGTAGGCCTCGGCCAGGATTTCCGCGGCCAGGGCGTCAGCGCGCTCTTCGCCATAGCCGCATGCGATCACGCCGCCGTTGACTACGAGGTGGTTGACATAGCTCCAATCGACGAAGCCTTCTTCGTCGCGGAGGGTCTCAGGCGCGGGAAGCAGCGTGATCTCGAACGGCTTGCCAGCCGCGTCTTGCTGGGTTTCGAAGAACCGCTGCAGGGTGCGGCTGACCTCGAAGTCGGGGTGGCCCGGGTTGGTCTGCGAGTGCAGCAGGACCCGACCGGGAGAGGGAAGGGTGGCCACCATGTCGATGTGGCCGCGTGTGCCGAGGTCCTCGTAGTCACGGGTGAGACCGCGTGGTACCCACACGGTCTGGGTGGTGCCCAGCGTGCGTGACAGTTCCGCTTCGACGCGTGCCTTGTCCGCGAAAGGGTTTCGGTGTGGATCGAGCTGAACGGTTTCGGTGACGAGGACAGTGCCTTCGCCATCGACGTGGATGGCGCCGCCTTCGTTGACCAGTAGCGACGTGACCAGTTCCGCGCCGGACTCTTCGGCGACAAAGCGGGCCATGCCAGCGCTCTTCTGCCATTCGGACCAGGCCGGGGCGCCCCAGCCGTTGAAGATCCAGTCAACTGCGCCGAGCACTCCGGGCCGTTCGTCGTCGACGACGAAGGTGGGTCCGACGTCGCGCATCCAGAATTCGTCGAGGGGAGCCTCAAGCTGTTCGATTCCGGCGCCGAGCATCCGGCTGGCCCTGTCCCGTTCGCTGGGGTCGACCACCATGGTGACGGGTTCGAACTCGGACACCGCATGCGCGACGGCGGTCCAGGCCGCGTACGCTTCTTCCGCCGAAGCGGCGTCACCGCCCAAGGTCAGGCCAGTGCGGGGGAACGCCATCCAGGTGCGCTCATGGGGTGCGGTTTCGGCTGGCATTCTCCAGGCCATGGAAGTCTCCTCCGTGTTGTGAGGTGAAATGTTGTGTGAGGTGTCATTTCTTATTGATCGCATGATCAACAACAGGAAAACTACTTTAGACTGTTGTGTGATGTCAAGCACCATACAGAAACGCGCTGCGCGGAAGACGCCGGCCGAACGCGCGGCCGAAATAGCCGAGGCCGCCAAGGAAATAGCGCTTGAGCAGGGGCTTTCCGCCATTACGCTGCGGAACGTTGCAGCGCGGGTAGGGGTGGCCTCGGGCCTCGTCGCGCATTATCAGCCCAACGCGGAGGCCTTGGTGGCGGGGATCTTCTCGACCATCGTGGCGGCGGAGACCGAGGAGGTTGCCGGCCTTCTGGAGGCGCAGCCGACTCCCTTGGAACAGCTCGGCATGCTCCTTGAAACGCTCATGGACAGCAGCCGCCTGGACGTCACAGCCATTTGGGTGGAGGCGTGGACCCTGGGGCGCCGGAACGAGGCGCTCGCAGCCTGCGTCCGTGAGCAGATGGATGCATGGCAGACGGTGGTGCAGCGCGTGGTCGAAGCGGGGATCGACGCCGGTGAGTTCGACACGTTCGACGCTCCGTCTGTGGCCTGGCAGATCCTGGGCATGGTGGATGGACTGAACGCCCAGGCGCTGGTGCGCTGGGATGGCGTCAGCGACCGCGGAACGCACCTGGCCCGCGCAGTGGAGGGCATGGTGGGTGCGGCCCGCGGTTCGCTGTTGCCGGGCGGCGTCCAGCACATCGGGATGACCCCAAGCTCGGATTCCTAGTTCGGCAGGTAGTGTTCCAGCCGCTCGAACTCCGGTTGCGAAAGCTCGCTCCCGACGGCGGCGGCCCCGACCGCGCAGGCCGCCGCGAGGCTGCTTTCCTCGTCTAGGCCCGACGCAAGTGCGAGGACGAGCGCCGCACAGAAGGCGTCGCCGGCCCCCACGCTGTTGACGACGCTCGTCCTCGTCGCGGGCGCATGGGCAGTCTTGACCCCTTGCGTGTACATCGATGCCCCGCCCGCACCATACGTCACGGCCACGCGTTTGGCGTTTCGAAGCTGGGGGATGAGCTCGTACTCCGACTCGTTGACGATCACCAGATCGCACCGTTCAAGAAGCTCTGCCGGGAGTGCCTGTGCCGGGGCCGCGTTGAGGGCGAAGAACCCGGTGGTGCGGCGCGCGGCTTCCAGTACGGTTTCGACGGCGATCTCAAGCTGTGCGAGTACCGGCCCGCCATCCGAGAAATCAGCGCGTTCCAGCGAAACCATGGCGTTGGCTCCAGGAGCCACGGCGATCTGGTTTTCGCCTTCGCTGTCGATCACGATCAACGCGGTGCCGGTCGGCGCTGAAACCTGCTCCACTGCCGAAGTGTCAACCCCTGCCCGGTCCAGGGCCTCCGTCAGAAGCCGGCCATCCGGATCCGCGCCGACTGCGCCCACCATGCGGGCGGCACCGGCGAGCCGGGCAGCTGCCGCGGCCTGGTTGCCTCCCTTTCCGCCGGGCTGGCGGGTGAGCGTGCCGCCGCCGATGGTTTCACCGGGGGAAGGCAAGCGATGGACGCGGCACGTGAGATCGACGTTGAGGCTGCCGACAACAGTGAGCGTGCTGGGGTGGGGCATGAGTTGTCCTTCGGGTGGTGCTGGATTGCGGGGTCGGGTTTCCGGCCTAGTGCCAGAAGCCACGGTGGACTTCTGTCGCCTCGGGAAGCGGAACCGGGCCGGTCACGGCGACGGTGTTGCCGCCGTGGGCAAGGACTTCGCGGCAGGGCAGGTCAAGGGTGGGCACGCCCGACTGCTCGGTGACGATCGAGGCAAGGTCCTTCTCGGACAAGGCATAGACCACGCGCCCGATTCCCGCCCAATAGATGGCACCGGTGCACATGGCACACGGTTCGGTGCTCGTGTACAAAGTGCTGCCGGCCAGTGCCGCGGCATCGAGCTTCCTGGCGCTCAATCGGACCAAATTGGTCTCGGCATGCCCGGTGGGATCGTGTTCCGTGTTGACGGTATTCATGGCTTCCACGAGGGTTCCGTCCGGGGCCAACAGAAGTGCACCGAACGGGTGGTCGCCGCGATCCCGGGCAGCCCGCGCGAGCGAAATGGCGCGGTGCAGGAACTCAAGGTCGGCCTGGCTTGGCTTGGCGGGTAACGAAGTGTTCAGCAAAAGCCCCTTCAGTTCGCTGCCGGCAGGGACAGGATCCGCTCCAAGAGGTGTGCCGCGGCGTCGCCCTTGACGGACAGCACAACCCGCGATGCCCGGTCCGGCACCTCCCGCACGCCGGCGGCTTCGCCGTCGAGCCGCTCACAGCGGGTCTTGCCGTGGGCCTCACCCTTACTCGTATCCACGGAAATTCCAACGTACGGGGCGTCGTCGAGCTCGAGGGCACCCACGGCGATTGCGGCCGCCAGCGGATCGTGGAGGGCGGCGCAGTGTTCACCGAAAATCGTGTTGTAGAAGGCGAAGTACTGGACGAGCATGCCCGACAGTGCGCTGGCCACCGGATGTCCGGCAGTTCCGAGCGCCGCACGATGGGCCTCATCGAAGCGGTGGTTCATGGTGACATCCAGGGGCACCAACGTGACCGGCCAGTCGGCTTCCATCACTGCGGCCGCGGCCTCGGCGTCGTTGAAGATGTTGGCCTCGGCGACGGGGCTGATGTTGCCCGGCACAAACGCGGCTCCGCCCATGATCGTGACATCGCGGACGAGTGCCGGGAGGTTCGGGTCCAGCTGCAGCGCGAGGGCCAGATTGGTGAGCGGGCCTACGGCGATGACGCGCAATTCACCCGGATACTCGTTGGCGAGCCGCACCAGCATCTCCGCGGCAGTCTCTGATTCCACCGTCAGTCCGGCGTCTTCCAAGGTGATCCCGCCGATGCCGTTCTCGCCGTGAACGTGCGGCGCCCCGCCGTCGAACTTCCCCATGAGGGGATCGTGGGCACCCACGGCAACCGGGATCCCGGCCCGGCCCGCAGCATGGAGCAGATTCAAGGTGTTGACGGCCCCGGTTGCGGCGCTGACGTTGCCGCTGACGGTTCCGATCCCGGCCAGCTCCACCTCTGGGCTCGCCAGGAGATAGGCGATGGCCAGGGAATCGTCGATGCCGGTATCGCAATCGAGGTAGAACGGCTGCGGTGTGGTGGTGGTCATGGTGCTCCTTCGGGGTTTTGGTGACGTGGGTTCGGGCTTAAGCATGGGCGGCGACGGCGGCAGGTGCCGCTGCGGCGCTCGCAGCGACGGGGCGGAGGATCAGGGAAGCAGCAAAAGCCGCCAGGGCGAAGCCTGCCGAGATCCACAGGGCAGTTTGGTAACCGGCCATGGTTCCGGCGGCGACGGCGGGTGCGACGACGGCGATTCCCACACTGGCTCCGATTCCAAAGCATGCTCCATTCAGGCCGGGCACGGAACCGGGCGCCGATTTGGGTGAATTCAGCACGGCGATCCCGCTGACGGTGCTCTGGAACTGGCCGAGATAAAGGACTCCCATGATGATCAGCAAGGCGAAGACCATCCAGCGGTCCGCGGCAAAGATTGCCACCGCGACTGCCGCGACGACGATCAGCCCGCTGCTGATCCGCAGGGCCTTGAACCAGCCGATGCGCTGCGCGAACCAGCCGGAGAACACCGCAGTGAGCACACCCACGAACGCTGTAGGCGTCAGGTACAGGAGGGCTGACATGGAGGCGGATAGTCCGTATCCCGCGTGTGCGTCCTGGCTGAGGAGGATCACGGTGAAGTTCAACGCCGAGAAGATACCGGCAAGGGTCAGCACTGTGCTCGCCAAAACCGGCCATACCTGGCGGGATCGCAACTGTTCGATGGCGATCAGGGGACGCGCAACCCTCTTTTCCACGGCCACGAACGCCAGCCCGGCAATCACGGCGCCGGCGAGATAGCCAAGGGTCCAGATATCGCCCCATCCGGACGTGGAAGCCTGTCCGATCAGGTTGCTCAAGAGAACCAGGAAGGTGCCCAGGGTGCCGGCGCCCCACCAGTCCATGCGTCCCTCACGTGTCCGGGCGGCCCTTTTCGGGACGACGACGGCGACCAACACGATCGCCAGCACGCCCACACCGAGGACAAGGACAAAGAGGAACTGCCAGCCGATGGTGTCGGTGATGAAACCGCCCAGGAAGCCGTCGAGTCCGCCGATGCCGCCGTTGACCGCCGAAATGACGCCGACGGAAATGCCGAAGAGGCGTTTGCTGAAGCGCTCCGACAAGAGCAGGAAGGAAATGGTGAACGTGGCGCTCGTGGCACTTTGCAGGACACGGCCCACGAGAAGGATGGTCAGGTTCGGCGCCCACAGGCATAGGACCGTGCCGCACAACATCATCGAGAGGACGATCAGCAAGGTGCGGCGGCGTCCCAGGAAGTCGCTCCATCGCGAAAGCGCCATGCCCAGGACGGCGCCGGTCAGGAAGAACAGCGACTGGACTTTGGCCACGTTTTCGGTGGATTCCTGGAAATGGGCAGCCATGGCCGGCAGGGCCGCCGAGAACAGGCTGGCGTTGAGCTGGTAACTGAGGATCGAAAGGATGAGCGTGGCGATGAGGACGGGCACTCGCGCTGCTTTTCGCCGAAGGGGGAGCCCTGGGGTGCTGGTGGCTTGGGTGGTCATGGACAAACTTCCTTGTTTGAAACAAAACGGCTTCTGGGGGCGGCTCGATGCAGGTGTGGCGCAGAGCACAGGATGGCTTATATATGCATCATACACGCTTGTTATACAAGCTCGGAATACCCATCGCGTAAACTCTGAACATCGACGAAGGGAGCCATCTTGGACCGCAGTGCTGAAGCCGTTCTGTCGGAGCCGTTGGATGCTACGGCCAACATCCCGCTCCGTGTTGCCGTGTACTCGCGCATCATGAACGCCATCAGGGCGGGGCACTTCCCCGTTTCCTCGCTATTGCCTTCGGAAACGGACCTGGGTTCGGCAATGAAGGTCAGCCGGACGGTGGTCCGTGAGGCGCTCATGCTCCTCGAGGAAGACGGCTATGTGCGGTCCCGCCGGGGCATTGGACGTTTTGTGGCCACGCGCCTGCCGCGGGTTGGCCTTGAACGGATCAGGCCCATGGAGGAGATTCTCGCTGAGGCCGGATCGGCTATCCGGGTCAGCCGTACGCAGCACGTATTGCACCCGTCGTCGTCGGTGTTTACCGCAGAGCCCCTCGGAATCCGCGAAGAGGAGCCCTCCTGGTTCTTCGAGAGCGTCCTCACCCGGGACGGCTCTCCTATCGCTTTGGTCCAAGAGCACGTCGCAAGCGAGGGGGGTCTCATTGATCGTGACCCTGAAGCGGCACGCGCCATTGTGGACGACGTCGGGCGCGAGGCCACGCTGCTGGCTAACTTGATCTCGGCTATTGGCCCGGCCTTTGGTCCCGGCGAGACCGACATCGCAGCAGGCACCCCGGGCGTCGCGCGCGGCGAGCTGCTTGAGCTGGATGCCCAGGACCCGGTGCTGATCCTGACCCAGACCGTGGAGCACTCCGGCCAGGTCGTCTACCTGGCCAAGACACTGGTCAACACCGGAGTGGTCCAGATCGGAATCATCCAGGGAACCTAACGGGGGGGCACCCAACTGACTCGCAGTAGATGTCGTTTTGAGGGCCTATAACGACACCTGCTGCTAGTCAGTTGGGGACTTGCGGGGCGAGGGTGGCCGTGGGGACTAGTTGGCTGGGCGGACGGCTCGTCCCGCGGCTGCGATTACCAGCTTCTCCGGGAGCAGCTTGACGGCCACCCGGGCAACAAAGGAGTTGAGCCGGCCATCCACGACGCTCGGCTTGTTCCCGCGGATCGCGGACATGGCGGTGTCCACCACCTGCTCCGGGGTCCGCAAGGATCCGGCGGCTGCTGCCTCGCCGGCGATGTCAAAGAAGGGCGTGTCCGTAGCCCCCGGGCAAACGGCAAGGACCTTCACGCCCGTTCCTTGAGTCTCCGCCCACAGCGCTTGGGTGAAGGAGAGCACAAACGCCTTCGTCGCGCCGTAGACGGCCATGTGGGGTATCGGCTGGAATGCGGCCGTACTCGCGATGTTGATGATGGCCCCCGAGCCGCGCTCAGCCATACCAGGCAAGTAGCGTGTGCTGGTACCGACCAAGGTGGAGCAGTTCAACTGGATCTGTTCGGCGTAGCGGTCGGCGTCCGCTTGGACGACTTGTCCGTGTGTTCCGAATCCCGCGTTGTTGACCAGGATGTCCACTGTGAGTCCCAGCGAATCGGTGGCGAGCTGGAGTTCCTTTGCGGAGTCCGGAAGGCTCAAGTCCATGGCAAGGACGGTCACTTCGGTGCCGTGCCCGCGGAGTTCAGCCGCAAGCGCGTCAAGTTTGTCCTGGCTGCGCGCAACCAGGATCAAGCGTGCGCCCTCAGCGGCAAGTCTGCGGGCGAAGACCGAACCAATGCCCGTAGAGGCTCCAGTGATGAGGGCTGTTTTGGCTGAAATGTTCATTTTCTTCTCCTACGTTCCGACTGTTAATAAACTGACTGTGCGGTTTGTTTTTTGCCCACGAGTCGAAGTCTCAGGCTCGTGGCCCGCTGCATTACTGGCTGGAAATGAACTGCTGCTCGAGGAATTGCAACAGCAGGTTCGCGCGTCTCTCGAAGGCATCGAGATCTTTGGGGTCAAGGGCATCGGTGACCGACTTCAACCCGTCGAATGCGGCCACGATAACCGTTGCCGCGTCGCCGGGATCGCCTGAAAACGCCAGGACGCCGCTTGCGCGGCCCCTTTGAAGGATGCCGGCCACGAGATCCACCCATGCGGCCAGGGGAGAGGCGCCACCGGGGTGCTCCTTCGTGGATGCCAGTTGATTCGCCAAATGCACCACGCCCCACGCGGAAGAGTCGCTCAGGACTGTTCTGACCATGAACTCCCCGAGGCTGCGCAACTCCTCCAGCGGGTTGTTCTTGCTCAGAATTTCTTCTTGCACGCGACGCAGCCAACGTGACTTTTGCTCGTCGACGACGGCCTGGGCCAACATTGCTTTCGAAGAGAAGTGGAAGTAGATGGCTCCCTTCGTGAGCCCGACTTCGCGGATGATGTCGTCCATCCGGGTCTGCTCGAACCCCTTGCGCGCAAAAACGTCCGCGGCAACTCGAAGGATCTCATTCCGTGTGGCCGCGCCCTTGGGCGTACTGCCTGTGTCGCCGAACTCCATATTGCCACGTTACAAACCGACCAGTAGGTATGTCAATCTGGGTAGTTCGCCGGCTTCGATCATCCGATGGGCACAGCGTGCCGATAGGATTTGGTCGTTTAATAAGGGGCGCAACAGTAGCGATCGCTGCTCTGGCAGATTTTGGGAGGAGTGGGGGGACCCAATGCGCGATGAAGCGCTCTTCGAGGCTTCCGTCAAGCGGGAGCTCGTTCATAAGCGCTCCGTTTCGGAAGTCTTCTTGACTGACTTTGTCCAAACAAGTTCAAGGCGGTTCATTGCGGGAGCGCAGTGGCCGCGATGGCACGTTTTTTATGGGTCGCCGGACGGTTCGCCTGACTCGGCGCTCATGGCTGAGACATTGAGGCAGGCGGTAATCTTCATGTCCCATTTGTGCGGAGTGCCCTTGACCCACAAGTTCCTCATGCCGTACATGAGCATCTCGGTAGAAGCCGCGCTCCTGGATCCCTTGGTACCTGCGCAAGTTGCGGTCGAACTTGACGTGAAGGATATGAAGCTCAGTGGAGGGCAGTTGTCCGCCCTGACTGTCACTGCTCGGTTCGTTGTTGACGGCACTCCCATCGGGGAAGGGGCCGCGGCGGCCCGCATCGTGAATCCTGCGACGTACCAGCGATTGCGCGGGGCGGTCCCCACTGTATTGCCGGCCGCTGGAGAAGACTTGCTGGCGTGTGCCGACGTCGGGCATGCCACCCAGCGGAACGTGATGCTCGGGCCAAGCTCGCGCCCCTTCGTCTGGCCGCTGCGGGTTGACCCAACCCACCCCATCTTCTTTGACCATCCGCTGGACCACGTCCCGGGAATGCTCTTGGTGGAGGCCGCAAGGCAGGCTGCGCGCGCAGCGTGTTCCCGGCCGGATGTCGATTTTGCCCTGTTTGAGGCGGAATTCATGAAGTTGGTTGAGTTCAGCTATCCCGTGGATGTTGTTGTGACTCGACTCGAATCACATGCCGCCCATGGTGTGATGAGAGTCCGGTTGTTGCACGAAGAAGAGACTCTGATGTCCTTGGTGGCTCAGGTCAAAACGCCGCATTGATTCAGGGCGTCCCTGGGCCTTGCGGGTGGCTGGGTATTAATGCCGGCATCATGAAACCCCACATGTCGTCAATCCTTTTGAGAACGTCGCGCCGTTCTGTCAGCACGTTGGAAACCATCTGGACGCCCGTGAAAGACGCAACCAAATACCGTGCGAAGTCTGCGGCCTCAACCTCGGGCCGCACGTCACCGTCCAATTGGGCTTGGCGCGTCAGCATCTCCATGGTGGTTACCCAGTCCTGGTAGGGACCTTTGACGTCTCCATTGAACGCCGAAGCTTCGAAGGTCAGCCGGATTCCGGCCCTGACGATTGGCTCATCGAGTAGCTGTTGGCCGAATGTCCGGCACATGGCGATCATGGTCTCCAGCGCGGGCAGTCCCGCGGCGGCGATCTTCTCCCCGGCGACACGCACGATGTTGTGCTGTTCGGCGATGACGGCAAGCGCCAGGTCTTCCTTCGACTTGAAATGGAAATAGAGCGCGCCTTTAGTGACCGAGGCGCGCTCAGTGACGTCGCTCAGGCTTGCATTCCCGTAACCGACCTCTTCAAAGATCGACGCTGCACCCTCGATGACTGCCGTTCGGGTGGCTTTGGCACGTTGTTGCATGATCCGCGTGGAGACCTCTCCGGTTTCTGCGTCCGGGATACTTGAGTACATGAAACTGACGGACCCGAAGATCGGTGGGGGACATGTCAACATGTGTTGACCATGTGCCCCGGGTACTGGTCCTCGGTTCGTCCGGTTTCATTGGAAGCCGGGTTGTAGCCTCACTCGCCGGATCCGGAGGGGCGCACGTTGTTGCACTCTCACGAAAACCGGTTGCAAGACTACGAAACAACAACGCTACCATTGCGACCGCTGACATTTCCGTCCCGGGGAGCCTGATTCCCTTCTTGGCCGGTACGGATGTGGTCATCCACGCAGCATCCTATGTGGGCGCCGAGCCTCGCCTTGCCCATGCGATCAACGAGGCCGGCACCGGTCACGTTGTTGAGCAGTGCCGGGAAGCCGGGGTAGCCCGGCTGATCTATGTCAGTACGTGCAGTGTTTACGGGAGCGGTCCCCACCGCGGCATTCTTGAATCCGAGGTGGGATATCACCCGGCCTCGGTTGCCAGCGCCACCCGTGCCGTTGCCGAACAGCTGGTTCTCGGCAACGGCGGCGAAGTTGTTCGCCCCAACCTCGTGTTCGGTGCGGGAGACCGCTGGTTTGTTCCGGGCCTGCTCAGGCTGATGAAGGTTGCTGGCGGGTGGCCGGGCGATGGTTCGGCGCTGCTTTCGATCATCGGCGTCGAGGCCCTTGGCAGGCTGCTTTCCGGGCTTGCGTTGGCACCCCGGCAACCCGGGCGCGCTTTCCATGCCGCATATCCGGAACCTGTTCCGGTGTCATCCCTCCTGGAGAGCGTTGCCCGGGTATTCGGTGTGGAGTGCCCCAAGTTCCTGGGAGATGACGAACAGGCAGGCCCGGCCTTGCGCGCGGCAGGATTCAGTAGCCATCAGGTTGACTTGGTGACGAAGGATCACTGGTATTCCTCCGGAGGCCTTTGGCGGATCTCCGGGCTCGAACCGGAAACGTTCAGCAGTGCCCTTGGTGAATTTTCTTCCGCCTACCACGTTTCCCGGGAGCCCAACCGGTCATAAACCGGTTGAACGGTTTGTTTAATGGGCGGCCAGTCTCTAGACTTCAGTCCAGCGGCTCGTTGTGTTTGCGGCAACTAGTTGAAGGGCAGTAATGGGGGGAGGTGCGGCCGAGCAATCGACCGCACCTCATCTGTCCTACCGCACATCCTCGGTCCGGGTGCCGACGGCGTTCGATTTCCTATCTCACATCCTTGTGGTTTAGTATTGACGAGTTGCTCCGGCGGGGATGGAAGTCCCGGTGAGCAAAGTTCGGGGCTGTGGCGCAGCTGGTAGCGCACCTGCATGGCATGCAGGGGGTCAGGGGTTCGAGTCCCCTCAGCTCCACCACAAGAAAAGGGAACCACCCAAGCGGGTGGTTCCCTTTTTCGTCTCTCCGTGGAAAGCCGTGGATGCCCCCGTGCTACTCGCGCTTGACTCCATATTCTGCCGCGCTGACAAACTCGATCGCCGAGTAGGTCTCGTCGCCTACCACCCAGGCGTTGTGTCCGGGCGGAATGGTGTACGAATCTCCTTTGGAGATGCTGATCTTCTTGCCGTCGCTGGTCTCGACTTCCAGTGCGCCGGCAATGCAGTAACCCACGTGGTTGAGCTGGCAGGAATCCGTTTGGACCACCGGTTTGATGCAGTCCGCCCAGCTCCAGCCCGGTTCGAAGCTGAGGCGGCCGATCGTGTAGTCACCAACAGTGACGTTTTCCACCACGGTTTTCTCCGGGCGGCGAACTTCATCGGGGGAATTGTGCGACTTTACTTCAAGCTGAGTGACGAGGTTGACAGTCATGGTCTGCTCACAAGGGGAGTGGGAGCCTGGTCTTCCAGGTCCGCAACGTGGCTCGCCCTTCGCAGCGGACCCTGATGTCCGGGCTGCTTGCGGCGCGTGCCGTGCCTTCAGCAGCGGTCAGACGGTCGATTACTTGCAATCTCTACCATCCTCCGCCACCCCCGTGTTGTCGAGGGTTCCTGAGGGGGATAGATTGGTGCACCGTGACCTTGACCGAGCTGGATGCACACCTTGAGACGCTCTTCGGCACCCTGCGCCGCTTTCCCGACGTCGAGGCGGAGAACCTGCAGGCGCATGACGCCACCGACCGGCTCCTCCTTGAGACCGCGGCGGGCTACCTCAGTAATCCGGAATCCCGCGTTGCGGTGATCGGCGACCGCTACGGAGCACTGACCCTCGGCGCCTTGGCGGCGCTCGGCGTCGGGCACGTCCGGGTGACCCAGGACCCCTACGCCGGCAGGCTCGCGCTGCAACGGAACGCCGAGGCGTCCGGGATGTCCGGCCGCATTGGTCAGTTCGAGCTGGGCGCCGGCCTGCTCGACGGCGCCGAACTGGTGATCATGCAGCTCCCCAAGGCCCTCGCGGAACTGGAAGAAATCGTCGACGCCGTTGCGCGCTTTGCGGCGCCGGGAGCTGTCCTGCTCGCTGGAGGACGCGTCAAGCACATGTCCCTGGGCATGAACGCCGTCCTTGAACGCCGCTTCGAATCGGTGCAGCCGCAGCTTGCGCAACGGAAGTCACGTGTCCTGCTTGCCGCCGGTCCCAAGCGGCCGGACACCCCGGAGCCCTTCCCGGTCTCGGAACAGAACACGGAGCTGGGGATGACGGTCTGCGCCCACGGGGGTGCGTTTTCGGGCACGAAGCTGGATATCGGCACGCGTTTCCTCTTGGGCTTCCTGGACAGGATCCCTGGAGCGCGGCACGCGGTAGACCTCGGCTGCGGTACCGGGATCCTCGCCACGATCTACTCCCGGAAGCATCCCGACGCCCGGGTTACGGCGACGGACCAATCGGCGGCAGCCGTCGCTTCCGCGAGGGCAACCGCGGCAGCCAACGGACTGGCAGATCGCATCACGGTAGTCCAGGACGACGCCATGTCCACTTTCGAACCGGGCAGCGCCGACCTCATCCTGCTGAACCCGCCGTTCCACCTCGGCGCAAGCGTCCATGCCGGGGCGGCCACGAAGATGTTCGATGCCGCGGCGAGGGTCCTGTCTTCCGGCGGCGAACTCTGGACTGTCTACAACAGCCATTTGCAGTACCGCGCGGCGCTCGAAAGGCTGATCGGTCCCACCACCGAAATCGGCCGCAACCCGAAATTCACCGTGACGCGCAGTATCAAACGTTAACCATCAGAGCGCTTCCGACAGCAACTGCTCCACCCCGAAGTGCCCGATTCCCGCCATCCGCGGATTGTCATCCGAGAAACTGACCATCGCCGTCGCAAGGACCACAGCCCAGCCGCGGGACCGGGCCCACGTAGCGGCGTCCACCGCGCCTCCGAAGGCCGCCATGAAACGGCGCCGCGCACCGCCGTCGAACATCAACCATGCCACGGCGAGGTCGACGGCGGGATCCCCGGCCCCGAGGTCGCCGAAGTCGACGACGGCGGCGAGGCGGCCGTCGGGCCGCAGGAGGACGTTGGCCGGGTGGAGATCTCCATGCAGCCACAGCCCGGGGCCGTCCCACGGCGGCGCCCCGCAGGCCTCGGAAAAGAGCGTCCGCAACCGTGCCGCCTGCGGATAGCGGCTGGAATCGTCGAGCCGCTCCATGACCACGCTGGACCTCGCTGCCAAAGGCACCCCCCGGAGGGGATTGACGGGCGCGCCCGGTGCGGCCGGAACATGGATGGCGACGAGGAACGCGGCAAGGTCCTCGGCTGCCGCATTCCGTAACTCCTGGGGCGCCCGCGCCGCGGAGAGTCCCTCCAACCAAGGAGTCACGCTCCACGGCCATGGATAATCCGCGGATGGCCGCCCCGAATGGATGGGGCTGGGGAGGGGCACTGGCGAACGCTTGGCATACCCGGGGAGATAGTGCTGCTCATGCAGTATCAGCTGCGCTGCCGCCTCCCGGCGGGGCAAGCGGACGGCCCACTCCTTGCCGAGCCGGTACATGACGTTGTCCCAGCCGTTGGCCACCAACTCCAAGGGAAGGTCGGCGAGCCCTGGCAGTTGATCTTCGAGCAAACTCCTCACCAACCCTGCGGTGATGTCCAGCTCGGCCTGCGGCATGAGTGCCATATTCCGGGGCCTCCGATCAGCAATATCCGGGTCCATTACGCCTGGGCAGCGTGTGGGCATACCGGGACAAGCACAGGTGCCGTACGATGCAAATGCAACAGCATTATTCGAATGATTTTAGGGGAATCCGTGACTGAGATCCGCCAGCCGACTCCGAGGCGCGGAACCAATCTGCCCCGCATGGGGGACTTCAACCTGACCGTCATTCTCGACGCAATCAGGCGTTCGTCCGGCGGACTGAGCCGGGTGGAACTCGCCCAGATTGTCGGCCTTTCACCGCAGACCATTTCGAACATCTCCCGGCGCCTCCTGGATCAACACCTCATTGTCGAAGCGGGCAAGGAAGGCAGCGGCCCGGGCAAGCCCCGCACCATCCTGCGCCTGAACCCTTCCGGAATGTACGCGCTTGGCGTCCATCTCGATCCTGCGGTCATCACCACCGTGGTCCTGGACCTGGTCGGAGACGTTGTGAAGCACTCCAGGATTCCCACGCCGGCCGGAAGCAATCCGCAGCGCGTCATCGCCGCCATAGCGGAGGAAATCAAGGCGCTGATCGAAGATTCCGGTGTTGATACGGGAAAGATCGCGGGACTTGGCGTCGCGGCGCCGGGCCCCATAGACCTTGACGAGGGTACGGTCGTGGATCCGCCCCTCATGACGGGTTGGGACCGGGTGCACTTGAGGGACGCCCTTGCCGAAGCCACCGGGCTCGAGACCCTTGTGGACAAGGACGTTACCAGTGCGGCCGTCGCCGAAACCTGGGCGGGCGGGGCCAGCGGCACCGGAAGTTTCATCTTCATGTATATGGGTACCGGTATTGGTTGCGGCATCGTCTTGAATGACGAAGTTGTCCGTGGAACGTCCGGCAACGCCGGTGAGATCGGACACATCATTGTCGATCCGGACGGGCCAGCATGCGATTGCGGCCTGCGCGGTTGCGTCAAGTCCTCCTGCATCCCGCAGGTGCTCGTGGCCGAAGCCGAAGAGCAAGGTGTCCTGAACGGTGGCCGCAAAGGCACCGAAGGCCCGGAGGTCCAGGAAGGCTTTGCCCGGCTTTGCGATGCCGCGGATGCAGGTGACGAACGGGCCATCGCGATCATAGACAAGTCGGCGGTGCTGGTTGCCCGGGCGGTCGCGGTGGTGACCAACACCCTTGACGTCGAACGCGTCGTGTTTGGCGGCCCGTTCTGGGGCCGGATGTCTGAACGTTACCTGGATCGCATTCCGCCCTTGCTCGCGGCCAACAGCGCCGCCAACAGCATCCACGGCATCGAGGTTGTCGGGACCGGAGTGGGCGAAGATGTCGGCGCCATCGGCGCGGCCTGCCTGGTGCTGGAACATACGCTTGCGCCGCGCGCCCAGCGGCTCCTTTTGGAAGGCTGAGGCCTTCACCACGTCCTGCGTCGCAGGGCCGCATTTATCAATATCGGTAACAGGCTGGGCCAGCTGAAGTGTGGGGGCTGCAGCCGTTTGAAGATCGGAGCGTCATGCGTCGCCCAGTCCGGATCGGAGCAGCACTGCTCGGCGTCGTAGGCCTTTTGGCCTCGGCCGCCTGCTCTGCCCAACCGCAAGCTGTTAACAAACAAACCATCAAGATCGTCTATCAAAAGACGGACTCCTTCACCGCCCTGGACAAAGTCTTCCAGGACGCCAAACAGGAATTCGAGGCGGCAAACGCCGGCGTCACCGTGGACTTGGAGCCCATCCAAGCCAACGACGACGATTACGGCACCAAGCTCGCGCTGGCCCAGCGTTCCCCGGACACGGCTCCGGACGTCTTCTACGAGGACACCTTCAAGGTCCGCTCGGACGTCGACGCCGGATACTTGCTGAAACTCGACTCGCAGCTGGCCGCGTGGGACGAGTGGTCCAAGTTCAACGAGGGTGCCAAGGCCGCGGGACGCGGTGACGACGGCAGCATCTACGCCGTCCCGCTCGGCACTGACACGAGGGCCATCTGGTATAACAAGACAGTCCTCCAGAAGGCCGGCATCTCGGTGCCCTGGCAGCCGAAGACCTGGGAAGACATCCTGGTTGCGGCCCGCAAGATGAAGGCCGCGGATCCGGGCGTGATTCCCTTCAGCATGTACGCCGGAAAAGGCACCGGTGAGGGAACCGTCATGCAGAGCTTCTACGAATTGCTCTATGGAACGGGAAGCTCCCTGTATTCGGAAAGCGACAAAAAGTGGGTTGTGGGTTCCAAGGGGTTCACCGACTCGCTCCAGTTCCTGAAGACCCTCTACGACGAGAAGCTTTCCGTGACCCCTGCGGATGCCCTCGATTCGAACGTCTGGAAGAAAGTCTTTGGACAGTGGCTGCCGCAAGGCAAAATGGGTGCCACCGTGGAAGGCTCCTACGCGCCGTCTTTCTGGCAGAAGGGCGGCTCCTACGAATGGGCCGGCTATGCGCAGGACATGGGAGTGGCCATGTTCCCGACACAGCGTGGACAGGATCCCGGTGGCGTGAGCATGTCCGGTGGATGGACGCTCGCCGTCGGTGCGAAGACCAAGACCCCGGACCTGGCCTTCAAGTTCCTGACGACTGCCGTGAACAAGAAGAATGCCTTGGCGTTTGACGTGAACAACTCGCAGATCGCCGTCCGCACCGATGTCGCTTCCGATCCCGGATACCAAGCGGCCAACCCGTTCGTGAAGGATGTTTCCGATTTGGTGGGCGTCACCCACTATCGCCCGGCAACCGCCGACTATCCGAAGATCTCCCTCGCGGTCCAACAAGCCACCGAGGCTGTCATCACCGGCAAACAAAACCCCGCGGAAGCCGCAGCCGAATACGACGCTTCGGTCAAGAAACTCGTCGGCGACGCCAAGGTCATGCAGAAATGACGCATGGCAGTCCCTGATTCCCTCAACCGCGGTTCCCTGCGACGCAGATCGCCCGTCCGAAAGGCTCTGCGTCGCAGGCTCCGCTTGTTGCCGGTTTTGCCGTCAATCCTGCTGTTGGCCCTCTTCATGGTGGCACCCGTGGCGTGGTCCTTCTACGCCTCCTTCACCAACGCCGCATTGTCCGGCAAGGCGGCCTTGAACCCCCAATGGGTCGGCCTGGACAACTACGCGCGGATGCTGACGGATTCGGTCTTTCCGCTCTCGGCATGGCTGACGGTAATTTTCGTGGCCGTTTCCGCGATCCTCGGACAGAACGCCCTGGGCCTGGTCATCGCCCTGTTGATGACTAGATCCGGGGGAGCGACGGCGTCGCTAGTGGGCACGGTGGTGGTCGCGGCGTGGATCCTGCCGGAGATCGTGGCGGCCTTCGCGGCCTACGCGTACTTCAGCCAAGACGGCACACTCAACCAGCTCTTGGCAATGTTCGGTGTCCAAGGCACCAACTGGCTCTACGCTTTTCCGATGGCCGCCATCATCCTGGCCAATGTGTGGCGCGGCACCGCGTTCTCGATGCTGGTCTACAGGGCCGCGCTTTCCCAGGTCCCGCGCGACATTTCCGAAGCCGCCCTCATGGACGGCGCCAGAGGTTGGCAACGCCTGGCCTTCATCACCCTGCCGATCATCCGGGGAAGCATCGCCACGAACCTCATGCTGATCACCCTCCAGACTCTCGCGGTATTCACCCTCATCTGGGTGATGACGGCCGGTGGTCCCTCCAACGCGAGCACCACCTTGCCCGTGCTGGCGTACCAGGAAGCCTTCAAGCTCGGAGACATCGGCTACGGCACCGCGATCGCTTCGGTATTGATCCTCATCGGCATGGTCTTCGGGGCTGTGTACGTCAGGCTGATCCGCGGGGCGAAGCCGTGACCTCCCTGCGGCGTGCGCCCCTGCTCGCCGGGAGGCGCCCGACGGCGGTACCAGGGCGGCGGCTCCGCGTGCGCTTCGCTGCCAATGCGGCTTTGGCCGTGATTGGGCTGTGCTTTGTGCTGCCCCTTGCGTGGTTGCTCCTCGCCTCCGTTGATCCGCGCGCCGGATACGAGACGCGGTGGCCGCAATCGGCGTCGCCCGCCAATTTTGCCGCCGTGATGACGCCCGGGCTGCTCTTCCAGCCGCTCGTGAACAGCTTCCTGCTCTCTGCCGGAACCGCCGTCGTGAACCTCGCGGTTGCCGTGCTCGCGGCCTATCCGCTGTCCCGCTACCAATCGCGCTTCAACAAGCCGTTCCTCTACGCGATCCTGTTTGGCACTTCGCTCCCGGTCACGGCGATCATGGTGCCGGTCTACGGCCTGTTCGTACAGTTGCAATTGCTGGACTCGATGCCGGCAACCATTTTCTTCATGGCAACCACCACCTTGCCGATGGCCATTTGGATGACCAAGAACTTCATGGACTCCGTGCCGTTGGAGCTGGAGGAAGCCGCCTGGATGGACGGCGCCTCGGGACTGGCCACGCTGCGGAGAATCGTGGTGCCCCTGATGAGGCAGGGGCTGGGAGTGGTGTTCATCTTCGTCTTCATCCAGGCCTGGGGGAACTTCTTTGTCCCGTTCATCCTGTTGTTGTCTACCTCAAAGCAGCCGGCCGCGGTGTCTGTCTTCAGCTTCTTTGGCCAGCACGGAGCCATTGCCTACGGGGAACTTGCCGCGTTCTCCATCTTGTATTCGGTCCCGGTGCTTATCCTCTACACGGTGGTCGCCAAGGGTTCGGGAAGCGCGTTTGCGCTGTCCGGCGCGATGAAGGGGTGAGCGGCCGACAGCCAGGACTCAGTCGATGTCCTCCACGATGGTGCCGTAGGGGATGGAATCATCCAGGTGTGCTTGGTGGCCGGTGAGGCCGCGGTTGTAAAGCACCCGCACCCCGTGAAGCTTGTCCGCGGCCGATTGCATCAAGATGGGGCGGACGGTTTGGATGAACCGCTCGTCCTTGCCGTCGAGGTATTCCTGATAACTGGCTGGAAGCTGGATCATGGCAAAAGAATAGTCCTGCAGGACCGTCATGGGGAGGGCTCGCAACGGGCTTCTCTGTGGCGTACTGTTTTCGGCTTTAAACCCTGCCAGTAGCCAAAGCGAACAATCTTCAGAAATCAGGCGAAACCTAGCGTAAAAATGCGTCTTAATTCGGCGGGGGATTTGTGGCGCCCGGAACCCCGATCTAGAGTCGTATTCAAGTTACCGCGGTAACGTGTCAGCGATCCTCCGCCGGATCTGCCTCTTGAAGGCAGGCAGGAGGGTGTGGGTGCCCCCATGTGGGCCTGACATTTGCACACGGACAACTTCATTCCAGGCGTAACAGTCGCGGCTGCGCCCTGCTGGAGTTCGTTGCGTGTATCCCCAAACTCAATTCACCGATTCTGCAGTCCATGGACCTGGCTTTCAAGTCCGTGAACGCAGGCCCGCTGACACACAGCCAAGGACGCAAATGTCACCACCAAGCCTCATCGACACCCATCCAAACTTGACCGGCGCGGCGCCCGTTGCCCTGTCCTACGAACTTTTCCCTCCCCGCTCTCCCGCCGCCGCGGCGTCCCTCTGGACGACCATCGGGGAGCTCGAGGCCACTGACCCCGACTTTGTCTCGGTCACCTACGGCGCCAGCGGCTCCAACCGGGACACCGCCGTCGAGCTCATCAACCGGCTGCTGCTCGAAACGACCCTGCGGCCATTGGCCCACCTGACCTGCGTTGGAAACACCCCGGAGGAATTGGCCGAGATCATCGGCGAGCTCCTGGACAACGGCGTGCGCGGCATCCTTGCGCTGCGTGGCGACCTCCCCAAGGACAGCGGCCAACCAGTCAACGGTTCGCTGCGCTACGCCCAGGACCTGATCGAACTGATCCGGCGCGTGGAACAGCGACGTTCGGCCCTCCTGTGCGCGGGCAAGATCGCCGTTGGCGTGGCCGCCTATCCCACCCGCCACCCTGAGTCGCCGAGCGTGGAGCACGACGTCGAGGTGCTGCTTGCGAAGCAGCGTTCGGGCGCAGACTTCGCCATCACGCAGGTCTTCTTCCACACCGAACAATATGCGGACCTGATCTCCCGGGCCCGGCGTGCGGGCGTCACGATCCCGATCATCCCGGGTGTCATGCCGCTGACCAGCCTTCGCCGGCTCAAGCGCCTCGGCGAGCTCACCGGCGTCGAGCCGGCACCGGAGCTCATCGAGCGCCTTGCCGCGGCGGACAGCGACGCCGAACGGCGCAGGATCGGAGTCCGTGCCACCGTGGACCTGGCCAACGCCGCCCTCCAGGCCGGTGCTCCGGGCATCCACCTGTACACCTTCAACGAGCACGCCTGCGCCCTGGACGTGCTGGACAAGCTTGCCTTGCCCCGGCCGGCGAGGCCCGCCAGCAGGCTCAGTGCCATCGCCCGCCGCCAAGAACTCGTCAGCTGATCAGCCAACGCTGCTCCGCGCACCCCTAGACACATCGATTTGCACCTACTGCCCCAAGGAAATCCCATGACTGAACAGAACATCACCCAGTTCCCCGCCGCATCCCTGCTCGGCTACCCGCGCATCGGCCGCCGTCGTGAACTCAAGAAGGCTGTTGAAGCCTACTGGGCCGGCAAGATCGACGCCGCTGCCCTTGACGCCGCTGCCAAGGACATCCAGCTGACCACGGCGAAGCGACTCCAGGAACTGGGCCTCAACGAAGCCGCAGCCGTTCCGGGCACCTTCTCCTTCTACGACCAGGTGCTCGACGCGACGGCTCACTTGGGTGCCGTCCCGGCCCGTTTCGGCCAGTTGCTCAACGCCGAAGGCCAGCTCGACATCGATGGCTACTTCACCTTGGCCCGCGGCAACAAGGAACAGCAGCCGCTGGAAATGACCAAGTGGTTCGACACCAACTACCACTACCTCGTGCCGGAAATCGGCCCGGAGACCGACTTCAAGCTCGCCTCCAACCGCATCGTGGAGGAATTCGAGTTCGCCCTGGCCAACGGCATCGAGACCCGCCCGTACATCGTGGGCCCGGTGACCTACCTGCTGCTTTCCAAGGCTTCGGACGACGCTCCTGCGGGCTTCGCCCCGCTGTCCCGACTCGAGGACATCCTCCCGGTCTACGTTGAGCTGCTCGGCAAGCTTGCCGCCGCCGGCGCCAGCTGGATCCAGTTGGACGAGCCCGCCCTCGTCGTCGACCAGGACACCCCGGCCGAAGAAATCCAGGCTGCCGTTGCCCGTGCCTACGAAGTTCTCTCCGGTGCCGCAGCGCGCCCCCAGCTCTTCGTGTCCACCCCGTACGGCTCCCTCGACGGCCAGCTCGGTACCCTTGCCGCCACCAACATCGACGCCCTGCACATCGACGTCTTCAAGGGCGCGGTACCGTCCGCGGCAGCCCTGGCGGGCCTCGGCAACAAGACCCTGGTTGCCGGCGTCGTCGACGGCCACAACATCTGGCGCAACGACCTCGCGGTCTCGGCCGCAAAGCTCGACGAATTGAAGGCCGCGGCCGGCAAGCTCGCCGTCAGCACCTCCACCTCCACCCAGCACGTTCCGCACGATACTGCCGAGGAAACCCAGCTCTCCGCGCAGCTCCGCAGCTGGCTCGCCTTCGCTGACCAGAAGGCCGTCGAGGTCAAGACCCTCGCCGACTACCTGGCCAACCCGGCTTCCGCGAAGGCCGCCATCGACGAAGCGTCCGCAGTGATCGCCTCCCGCGCCACCGCCGAAGGCGTCCAGCGCGCCGACGTCCGTGCCCGCACCGCTGCCCTCACCGAGGCCGACTTCAACCGCTCCGAGTACTCGGTCCGCGAAGCCGCACAGGAAGCAGCGCTTCACCTGCCGCCGCTGCCCACCACCACCATCGGTTCCTTCCCCCAGACCTCGGAAATCCGCTCCGCCCGTGCCCGCAACAACAAGGGCGACCTCACCAACGAGCAGTACGAACAGCTCATGAAGGATGAGATCAAGCGCGTTGTCGAGCTGCAGGAAGAGCTCGGCTACGACGTCCTGGTGCACGGCGAGCCCGAGCGCAACGACATGGTCCAGTACTTCGCCGAGAACCTCGAAGGCTTCGACGTCACGGTCCACGGCTGGGTCCAGTCCTACGGCTCGCGTTGCACCCGTCCGTCCATACTTTGGGGCGATGTCACCCGTTCGGCTCCCATCACGGTTGCTTGGGCCGAATACGCGCAGTCCCTCACCAACAAGCCGATGAAGGGCATGCTCACCGGTCCGGTCACCATCCTGGCCTGGTCCTTCGTCCGCGACGACCAGCCGCTGGGCGAGACCGCCAACCAGGTGGGCCTGGCGCTGCGCGACGAAATCGCCGATCTCGAAGCTGCCGGCATCAAGGTCATCCAGGTGGACGAGCCCGCCCTGCGCGAACTCCTGCCGCTGCGCAAGGCCGACCACGCGGCCTACCTGAAGTGGTCGGTTGACTCCTTCCGCCTGGCCACCGCCGGTGCCGCCGACGCCACCCAGATCCACACCCACCTCTGCTACTCGGAGTTCGGCGTGATCATTGACGCGATCGACGGCCTCGACGCCGACGTCACGTCCATCGAAGCAGCACGTTCACGCATGGAGGTTGTCCACGACCTCGAGGCGCATCACTTCGGCCGCGGCGTTGGTCCGGGCGTCTACGACATCCACTCGCCGCGTGTTCCGGGCGAGGCCGAAGTCACCGAGCTGCTGTCCACCGCCGTCAAGCACGTTCCGTCCCGCCAGCTCTGGGTCAACCCGGACTGCGGCCTGAAGACCCGTGGCTACGCCGAGACCGAAGAGTCCCTGCGCAACCTGGTCAAGGCCACCAAGACGGTCCGCGCCAGCCTGCTCGAAGCAGCCAAGTAGACATCACGTAGTACGAACGGCGGGGGGGGGGGGGGGGGGGGGGGGGGGGGGGGG
>NZ_JBYSXD010000034.1:0-8355 GCF_058781865.1 Arthrobacter sp. FW306-1B-F12A | reverse complement strand
CCTCGAAAGGTGACCGGCCGCCGTCGTTAACTCTGCCTCAGGACCTTGGTCCTGCGTCACGACTCCCAGAGGATCTCGTCGTCCACCACGCCGTCCTCGTCCGCCGCGACTACCAGGAGTTCGTCGGTGAAGTGCGAGCCCAAGGTGAAGTCGAGGACGAAATAGCGCTCCGGCTGGCCGGGGTAGATCGCTACATGGCCTAGTTTGAGGGCCTTGAGGAAGACGTCCTTGGTGAGCTGCGTCTTGTCGCGGACGCCGAACACTGCCTCCAGTTGCTCGTCCTTGAGCTGGTTGGAGTGGAAGTGGAGGAATTGCTGGGAGTTGGTGCCGTCCTGGTCCAGCTCCTCGGCGATCATGTCCCGGACCTGGTCCACCAGCTCGGGGAGGTAGCCCAGGCGGTAGTCCACCTTATGGAGTGCCTTCTCGTCGAAATGGTCGTGCGCCGCGACGTTCAGGTCCAGTTCCAGGGGATTTCCGGCGAGCTCGTGCGAAGCCACGTAACAGTGCTCCCGCCCGTGGTTGAGCTCGATCTCCCCAAAATGTTTGCTCGCTACCTTGCTCATGTCTTCAAGATAGTCCCAAACAAGCGGCGTGTTCCAGCATCCTGGAAGATTTCAGGTGCGTGGTTTGGGCGTTGACTTTTGCGTCGATTTGGGCATCGTAGCGGCACTGCCGGCGCGGACGGTTGCGGTGCTCCCGCGAAGGGTATCGGCCAGCAATTCCGTGAAGAGCTGCACCTGCGCTGTGCGCTTCTCGTTGATGAGCAGGGCGAACACGTTGCGGGCTAGCCGGATGTCCGGAACGTCGAGGACCACGACGCCGGGCGGCCGGTGCCGCAGCGCGAGTTCCGGCACCAGTGCGGCGCCGAGCCCCGCTGCCGCCATCTCGAGGCTGGCGTGGAAGTCGTCGCTATAGGCCGCGACGCGCGGGTGCAGATTGCAACTGGCGAACAAGCGTTCAATCACCACCGCATCGCTCGTGCCCGGGTGGTGCATGATCCAGGGCATGTCCGAGAGTTGCGAGGCCTGCATTTCGGCGTCCTCCCGGATGCCCCAGGACGCGGGGAGCACCACCCGGAAGTCGTCGTCGCCGATCCATTGCCGGTCCAGGGTGTGGGGCCACGCGAGTCCGGACTGGCCCACTTGGTACACCAGCGCCAGGTCCAGTTCGCCGCCGGTGCGCAGCCCTTGGATGGTTTGGGAAGGTTCGGCCACCCATACACGGAGTTCTATGCCAAGCTTTTTCCAGCGCGGGTTCCGGAGAATGTCCGGCAGGACGTAGGTTGCCAGGCTGGGGAAGATGCCGAGCCGCAGTTCCTGGACGGGGGAGTCCGCGCTCCTCGATGCGGCGGCCAGCAGGGTCTCGACGTCGGTGAGCACTTTGGAGGCATGCCGCACCATGGTCAGGGCGGCTTCGGTGGGAACCACGCTGCGTGGGGAACGGTGGAAGAGCTCGACGCCGGTGTCCCGTTCCAGGGATGCCATCTGTTGGGATACGGCTGAGGCTGTGTAGCCGAGCCGTGCGGCGGCTGCCGCGAAGGAACCGAGCCGCGTGACTTCAAGCAGTGTCCGCAGGTGGAGAAGGTTGACCATCAGTGATCCTTAGGCTCGATGCCGGCCGAAATCCGTGCCCAGCCAGCATAGCGGTGTGAATTCGGTCTCCGCTGCTGCCCGGGGGAGCCACGAAACCGTGTTTGCAGGATGCCGCGACACGCCGGGATCCAAGCGACACGCTGAGGATTAAATGTGGCTAAGTAGTCCACAGGGTGTGGATTACGTCTCCGGATTTGGCGGATTCCCGGACATTTTTACCTCCCTTGCCTGTGGACTGCCGGTGCGTAAAATGACATACTTGTAATACATCATCTTGGGGTTCCGCTGAGGCGCTTGCACTACATGTAGTATCGATTTACGGATTGAGCGGGAAACCAGCACAAGACATGCAAGACATGAATGCAAGACGTGAATAGAAGAGTTCGGCCGCCTAGGCGGTCAGCGGGCCAGCATCGGAGTCGGAATCAGTTCCGGTCGGGGCCTGCCAAGCGAAGAGCAAAGACTTCAACAAAGGGGACAGGGACCATGACTGTTACGGTTTACACGAAGCCGGCCTGTGTTCAGTGCAACGCAACCTACCGTGCACTCGACAAAAAGGGCATCGCCTACCAGAGCGTTGACATCTCACAGGATGCCGAGGCCCTTGAGCGCCTGAAGGCCCTTGGATACATGCAGGCCCCCGTCGTGGTGACCGAGCAGGACCACTGGTCAGGTTTCCGTCCGGACAAGATCGAAGAGCTGGCGCTGGCTGCCGCTTCGGTAGCGTAGTTTTTCAGGACTCCGCCACAACAACAAAGTATTCCAATGTAGTCGAGGTGACTCCCATGGCAGCGCTGGCAACAGCAACTGCTCAACTGAACGCTGAAGCCGTCAGCACGCGGAGTCACCTCATCTACTTTTCCTCCACATCTGAGAACACCAAGCGCTTCGTCCAGAAGCTCGGCGTCGACGCGGAACGCATCCCGCTCCATGCCAAGGACGCACCGCTGCTCGCACTGGAACCTTTCGTCCTGGTGCTGCCCACGTATGGCGGCACGAATGGCGAAGGATCGGTGCCCAAGCAAGTCATCAGGTTTCTGAACAACCCGCAGAACAGGGAACTGATCCGCGGCGTCATCGGAGCAGGAAACACCAACTTCGCGGAAAACTACTGCATGGCGGGAGACATCATCGCCACCAAATGCCGGGTTCCGCTTCTTTATCGATTCGAACTCATGGGGACTCCGGAAGATGTTGACCGGGTCAATCAAGGATTGGAAAAGTTTTGGACACGACTGTCGCAGATACAGAAGTAACCAAGGGCGCTATGGACACCGCCAAGGTCAAGAAGCCATTGCCGGAGGCCTACAAGGGCCTTGGCTACCATGAGCTCAATGCCATGTTGAACCTCTATGGTCCGAACGGGGAGATCCAGTTCGAAGCCGACCGCGAGGCCGCGCACCAGTACTTCCTGCAGCACGTGAACAACAACACCGTTTTCTTCCACGACCTGGAAGAGAAGCTGGACTACCTGGTCAAGAACCAGTACTACGAGCGCGAGACCCTCGATCAGTACACGATGAACTTCATCCGTGACCTGTTCAACCGCGCCTACAAGAAGAAGTTCCGCTTCGAGACCTTCCTCGGCGCCTTCAAGTTCTACACCTCCTACACGCTCAAGACCTTCGACGGCAAGCGTTTCCTGGAGCGCTACGAAGACCGTGTCTGCATGGTTGCCCTGCACCTTGCCCGCGGCAATGAGGAGCTGGCCAGCCGCCTCGTCGACGAAATCATCGACGGCCGCTTCCAACCCGCCACGCCCACGTTCCTCAACGCCGGCAAGGCCCAGCGCGGCGAGCTGGTCTCCTGCTTCCTGTTGCGCATCGAAGACAACATGGAGTCGATCGCCCGCGGCATCAACTCGGCGCTGCAGTTGTCCAAGCGCGGCGGTGGCGTGGCCCTCTCGCTGACCAACATCCGCGAGCACGGCGCCCCCATCAAGCAGATCGAAAACCAGTCCTCCGGCGTCATCCCGGTCATGAAGCTCCTCGAAGACAGCTTCTCCTACGCCAACCAGCTCGGTGCCCGCCAGGGTGCGGGTGCCGTGTACCTGCACGCCCACCACCCGGACATCTACCGATTCCTGGACACCAAGCGTGAAAACGCCGACGAGAAGATCCGCATCAAGACGCTGTCCCTCGGCGTCGTCGTCCCGGACATCACGTTCGAGCTGGCCAAGAAGAACGAGGACATGTACCTCTTCTCCCCGTACGACGTCGAACGCGTCTACGGCGTCCCGTTCTCCGACATCTCGGTCACCGAGAAGTACTACGAGATGGTGGACGACTCCCGGATCAAGAAGACCAAGATCAGCGCCCGCGAGTTCTTCCAGACCCTCGCGGAGATCCAGTTCGAGTCCGGCTACCCGTACATCATGTTCGAGGACACCGTGAACCGGGCCAACCCGATCGCGGGCAAGATCACCATGAGCAACCTGTGCTCGGAGATCCTGCAGGTGTCCACGCCGTCCATCTACGCCGAGGACCTCAGCTACGAGACGGTCGGCAAGGACATCTCCTGCAACCTTGGTTCGATGAACATCGCCAAGACCATGGATTCCCCGGACTTTGGCCTCTCGATCGAGACGTCCATCCGGGCCCTCAGTGCGGTGTCGGACATGTCCTACATCAACTCGGTGCCGTCCATCGCGCAGGGCAACGCCCAGAGCCACGCCATCGGCCTCGGCCAGATGAACCTGCACGGCTACCTTGCCCGTGAGCACGTCCACTACGGTTCCGAAGAGGGCCTGGACTTCACCAACATCTATTTCTACACGGTGCTGTTCCACGCTCTCCGTGCCTCGAACAAGCTGGCCATCGAGACCGGCCAGCCCTTCGGCGGCTTCGAGAACTCGACGTACGCCAGTGGCACGTTCTTCGACAAGTACACCGAGCAGGAATGGGCCCCGGAGACCGGGCGCGTCCGCGAGCTTTTCGCCGGCATCCACATTCCCACGCAGGACGACTGGCGCGAGCTGAAGGCTTCCGTCATGGAGCACGGCATCTACAACCAGAACCTGCAGGCCGTCCCTCCCACGGGTTCCATCAGCTACATCAACAATTCGACGTCCTCGATCCACCCGGTCGCGTCGAAGATCGAGATCCGCAAGGAAGGCAAGATCGGCCGCGTCTACTACCCGGCCCCTTACCTGACGAACGACAACCTGGAGTACTACCAGGACGCGTACGAGATCGGTTACGAGAAGATCATCGACACCTACGCCGCGGCGACGCAGCACGTGGACCAGGGCCTGTCCCTGACTCTGTTCTTCAAGGACACCGCCACCACGCGTGACATCAACAAGGCGCAGATCTACGCATGGCGCAAGGGCATCAAGACGCTCTACTACATCCGCCTCCGCCAGCTCGCGCTGGAAGGGACCGAAGTTGAGGGCTGCGTTTCCTGCATGCTGTAACCGATAACGGTTGCTTATTTGCGGCAGCCGCCGCGCCTCAAAACTGAAGAGTACGACGCCGGGTGAGCGCCCGGCGTCGTACGCTTACCTTAAAGAACACATACGTTAAGGGGACGAAATGACCGAGAAGGTCAAGCTGCTTAGCCACGTCGAAGCGATCAACTGGAACCGCATCCAGGATGACAAGGACGTGGAGGTCTGGAACCGCCTGGTCAACAACTTCTGGCTGCCGGAGAAGGTGCCGCTGTCCAACGACGTCCAGTCCTGGCACACCCTGACGCCGGACGAGCAGCAGCTCACCATGCGCGTCTTCACGGGCCTGACCCTGCTGGACACCATCCAGGGCACGGTTGGCGCTGTTTCCTTGATCCCGGACGCGATCACCCCGCACGAAGAGGCCGTGTACACCAACATTGCCTTCATGGAGTCGGTGCACGCGAAGTCGTATTCCTCGATTTTCTCGACCCTGTGCTCCACCAAGGAGATCGACGACGCTTTCCGCTGGTCCCTCGAGAACGAGAACCTGCAGAAGAAGGCACAGATCGTCATGGACTACTACCAGGGCGACGATCCCCTGAAGCGCAAGGTCGCTTCGACGCTGCTGGAATCGTTCCTGTTCTACTCCGGGTTCTACCTTCCGATGTACTGGTCTTCCCGGGCCAAGCTGACGAACACGGCAGACCTCATCCGCTTGATCATCCGCGACGAAGCCGTGCACGGCTACTACATCGGCTACAAGTTCCAGAAGGGCCTCGAAAAGGTCTCCGAGGAGAAGCGCCAGGAAATCAAGGACTACACCTTCGAACTGCTCTTCGAGCTGTACGAAAACGAAGTCCAGTACACGCACGACCTCTACGACGGCGTCGGCCTAGCCGAGGACGTCAAGAAGTTCCTGCACTACAACGCCAACAAGGCCCTCATGAACCTCGGCTACGAGGCGATGTTCCCGGCGTCCGTCACCGACGTAAACCCGGCTATCCTGTCGGCCCTGTCACCTAACGCTGACGAGAACCACGACTTCTTCTCGGGGTCCGGGTCGTCTTACGTCATTGGTAAGGCTGTTAACACTGAGGATGAGGACTGGGAGTTCTAGTTCTTTCCTCTAAGGGGTGTCGTTGCGGCGGCCGCTCACAGCAGTGCAACGAGTGCTGTGGTATCTACGTCGTCGGTCCCGCGGCAAATCGTACGGCCCACGGGGCTGACAACGGTGGGTCGACGCTTTCCTAGATTCGGGCGCTGGGGGTACCTGACGCCCGCGAAGGTGTTGTTGCAGCCCGACAGGTTTCCCCTCCCATCTTGACAGCCACAACCCTGCCGCCCTCCTACTGACTTCTGCGATGAATCGAGTCACGAAGCATGATCCAAAATGTTCACATCCAAAGGTTCAAGAACCTTACAGGATTGCAGCTGGATCTCGGAAGGGTTACCGCGCTAGTTGGATCCAATAATGCAGGCAAGAGTTCGATTCTTCAGGCGCTGCAATTCAGCACTTCAGTTGCACAGAGCCTTAAGTTGGACGGTGTCGCGAGGTGGAAGTGGGACGGTACAATTTCAGGCACGCTCGCCGCAGAGCAGTTGGTGTACTCGCCCATGCGAGATGTTCACGCTCTGGCCCAAGGCGGCCGCCTTAAGCAGACGGCAACATCTGCGATTGTGATCAGCTTGACGGATGAAACCCTCGGTGGGGTCACCACGGAGGTTCGGCGAGGAAAAAATAAAAACATAAATGTTTCGATTACAGGTAAGCGCCTTGGGCTCAAGCTGGAACCTCTAACTCAACCATATAGCGTCCTCGCGCCAGGGCTGGCTGGAATTCCAGCCTATGAAGAGTTGAAATCTCAGGGGCTCGTTCGTCGTGCTGCGGCAAAGGGCGACGCCAATGGTGTTTTTCGAAATATCCTGTGGACACTTAAGCAGGACATAACCGCTTGGAATCTATTCTCGAAAAGGCTTCTAAGGCTTTTTCCGAACCTCAGCATCAGTATGCGGTTTGACAATGCGACGGATGAGGTCATATCAGCTTTTGCTGTACGTGATGGTGTCTACTTGCCAATTGATTCCTGCGGTACTGGCGTATTGCAGGCGATTCAGATTCTTGCATACATTGGAGTATATAGTCCCAAGCTTCTACTGTTGGACGAACCAGACTCGCACCTCCATCCTGACAATCAGCGAAAATTGGCTCAACTTCTGTGTGAACTTTCCTTTGAGTGTGATTTCCAGGTTATAATTTCGACCCATTCGAGGCATTTCTTGGATGAGCTTGAGACGCTGGAAGCGGAAATCCGCTGGATTGACGCCGGAAATTCGCAAGTCGAGACCTTTGACCGCGTCGACATACTCCTTGGACTTGGAGCTTTGGATGCCACTGATCGCTTACGCAACGGGCAAACGCCGTGGATCGTACTAACTGAAGACAAGAATCCAGAGCTCCTAAGGACGCTCCTTGAATCTTCAGGACTTGAGCCTGATAAGTATGACGTCTGGTCGTATCAGGGATGCACAAAAATTGAAGCTGCCCTTGTTTTGGGAAACTTTATCCGCGAGCACGCTCCTGGAACTCAGATTCTTGTCCACCGGGACCGCGATTATTTAGGAGATTCGGAAGTTCAAGAATTTTTGTCCTCCCTACAATCTCAGGGCCTCCATCCTTTCGTGACGACGGGTACGGACACTGAGAGTCATTTCTTATGTGCCGCCTATTGGAGCAGTTTTATTCCGGAGCTTACAATCCAGCGAGCTGCTGAGCTCCTTCAAGAGGCAACTGACACAACGTTAGATAAGTCTGTTGAGAAGCTGAATAACTCTCGTGTAGCTGCCGCTCTCCGTAATAGGAACAAGACCGGGGGTAGTGAAATAAATTATGGAACCATTTCTCGCGAGTGTTCTCGCGACTTTAAGGAGAACGCCATCAGATTCAGGCATGGCAAGACAGTGCTTAAGCAAATGAAGGCGCTTGTCCAAGATGAGTTTAAGAAGCCGGTCCACTCGCTTCCGGACTCCGCGCATATTAAGTTGGAGTCGCTCGAATCACTGTTTGCGATTCAATAGAATAAGAGCCCACTTACCTTTGGTGTACAGTTCAGCCTTGGCGAGATGGCAAGCGTTATCTAATTAGTCCTACCCCGCACCTCGGAAAACGGGCTGCCCCACCTGCTGAGTCGTGGCATCCCGACGGAAGGAACGCCGCTTCCAACGGGTCCGGGACGTATCTGTCGCCGGTGCCGTCGAGGTGCTGTGGTCCAAGTACCGCTGGTGCTGCGAGGAACCGGGCTCTTCACGGTTCGTGGGGAAATAGATCCCTGGGATGAGTGTCATGCCGCCGTCCGGGCGGCACTTCTCAAGAGG